>JABDJT010000422.1 GCA_013003335.1 Verrucomicrobiales bacterium
CGAGCAGCCATTCCTCGCCCGGATCGAGCTGGGTCAGGGCGCGGAGAAGATTTTTGCCGGGCACCTGGACCAGCGGCGTCACGATACACTTCGGGTCGCCGGCCGGTCCGACCGCGAGGCTGGCCGCAGCATCCCGCAACTGCCGGCGGAACATGGGGTCGTCGTAAACCTCCGCTTCGAGAATTCCAAGGCTGGCGGCGGAACATTTTTGCCCGGAATGACCGAAGGCCGACCGCGCCAAATCCCTGGCCGCCAGCTCGCGGTCGGACAGCGCCGAGACGACGATGCCGTTTTTCCCGCTCGTTTCCGCGAACAGGTTGAGAGAGGGCCGCCAGTCCTGAAATTTCCGGGCGGTTTCATAGGCCCCGGTCAAAATCACGCCGTCGACCCGTTCGTCGACGATGAGCTGGCGGCCCGTCTCGCCATCGGAACAGGCCACAAACTGCAGGGCATCCCGGGGAACCCCCGCTTTCCAGAGACGGTTGACCAGCCACCAGCCGATCCGCGTCACCTCCGGGGCCGGTTTGAAAATGACAGCATTTCCGGCCATCAGGGCCGCGAGAATTCCGCCACAGGGAATCGCGAACGGAAAGTTCCACGGCGGCGCCACGACGATCGTGCCGAGGGGTCCATCTGTCGTTGCATCCGGCAAAACGGATCCGGTTTCGGCGTAGTAACTGGCGAAATCGATCGCCTCGGATATCTCGGTATCCGCTTCCGCGATGGCTTTTTTTCCTTCTTGCCGCAGCACGGCGATCGACTCAAAACGAGTCGCTGCCAGTTCGGCACCGCAGGCGCGCAGCAAACCGGCACGATCGCTCAGACTGACCCCGGCCCAACTGGATTGGGCGTCCGCAGCAGCCTGAATCGCCGCTTCCACTTCGGGCTTTCCGGCCTCGGGTGCTGGTTCGGACGGAGTCGCTACGGCAATGACCGCCTCCCGATTAACCGCCCGGGTCCAGTCCGTGTCCGGTTCATTGGAAAACCGGTCCGCCGGACGATCGGGAAGCCGGGCGCGATGGGATGTGGCGGGGACGTTGTACCGGTCCTCCCACGCCGCGAGGAAACGGTCTTTCTGCGCATTCCAGGCAGCGCTGCCGGGCCGGAGGGAAAAGAGGTCGGCGAGAAAATTTCCGGGCGAGGTATTTTCATCGAGCCGACGAATCAAGTAAGCCAATGCACTTCCGAAATCCTCCTCCTTCACGATCGGGGCGTAGAGCAGGAGACTGCCGGCCTTGTCTTTCACGGCCCTCGCCTGGGGAGTGGCCATGCCTTCGAGCATTTCGATTTCAATGAACTCCGCCACCTCGTTTCGCTCCCGTAAAACGAGAGCCAGGGCCACATCGAAGAGGTTGTGGCTGCCGACTCCGATCCGGACGGCTCGGGCGTTTTCCGGCCGGCAGGCAAACTCCAGCATGCGCTTTAACCCGGCATCGGTTTCGTGTTTCGAAAAGTGCGGGGCCTGATACCAGCCGTGCCACTCGGCTTCGACCTTTTCCATCGCGAGATTGGCACCTTTGACAATCCGGATCTTGATTGGGGCGCCACCTGATTCGACCCGCCGGATCGCCCACGCGGTCAGTTCTTCGTGAATTTCGATCGAGTCCGGCAGGTAGGCCTGCAGGACCAGCCCGGCGGAAAATTCGCGGAACGCGGGTTCGTCGAGGACTTCGCAAAACGCGGTCACCGTCAAATCCAGATCCCGGTATTCCTCCATGTCGAGGTTCACGAATTTTCCATCCGGCAAGGCCGCGCGGTAGAGCGTCCGCAGTCTCTCCTTGATCGATTCGAGGGTGTCCTCCCACGCGACGAGGTTGATCTGACTGAAGATCGCGGAGATCTTGATCGACACGTAATTCACATCCGGCCGCGCCAACAAAGCGAGGGCCGCCTCCAGACGGCGCTCCGCTTCCTCCTCGCCGAGAACAGCCTCGCCCAACTGATTCAAATTCACCCGCGCGCCCCCGTGTCGACGGGTTTTCAGGTAGTGCGTCAACCTCGGTTCGCCGGCCGGCAAAATCACCTCCCGACTCTCCGAGCGAAGCCGTTTCCGGACAGCCAAGATCACCAGGCCGGGCACGAAACGGGAGGCCAGTGCCCCGGTTTTCAACAGGAGGCGATCCAGCCACGAAAAGCTCCCGCCGATCCCGATCCGGTCGATCAGGTCCCGCCAGCTGCGCGCCGCGCGAAAGGGATTGCTGCTTCGAAACAGCCGGTCGGTCATGACCATGCTGAGCGTCTTCGCGGTTGGATCTTCGATCAGGTCCGCCACGCTTTTCATTCGCCGCGCATCCGCTGCTCCCGTCTGATCGAGCGACTCCACCAGCAGCCGTTCGGCCAGTTCGATCGCCTGATCAGCAGGGGGGGATTCGTCGCTCATCGGGGGAAAACTTCCCCGAATTCGGCTGGATGTCCTCCCGAATTTTTCGGCATGACAAAGAAAACGATCCAACAGGGTTGGTTCGGCGAACATACCCTGTTGGATCGTTTTGAATCGTTGTGTAACCTGACCCCATGCCCACGATTGCCTTTTCCAAAAATATCCGGACTCACGTGGATGTGGACCGGACGGCGGTAGCGGGAAAAACGGTGCGGGAGGCGCTTGATTCCGTCCTGGAAACGCAACCGAAGCTGGGAAGCTATCTGCTCGACGACGCAGGCGGAGTTCGCAAGCACGTGGCAATTTTTATCAATGGCGAATCCATCAGGGATCGGGAAAAATTAAGCGACGCGGTGGCGGAATCGGACGAAATCTTCGTGATGCAGGCCTTGTCGGGGGGGTGATTTTTCGTCATCCTGCCCGTTATGAGCGACCGTTTTTTCGTGGGGACCCGGAAAGGCCTGTTCCGGTTTGAGAAGTCGAATGGATCGTGGAAACAGGCGAACGAATCCTTCCTCGGAATCCAGGTGCCGATGCTGCTGCCGGACCCGCGCGACGGGACGTTTTATGCCGCGGTCGAGCACGGCCACTTCGGCACGAAGCTGCACCGGTCCGGCGACGGTGGGGATTCCTGGGACGAGTTGGACGCGCCGAAGTATCCGGAAAAACCGGACGACGCCCCCGAGGTGCTCGATCCGCACCGGCAGGTGCCCGTTCCATGGTCGCTGGAAAAAATCTGGTCACTCGAAGGCGCGGGCACCGATCAGCCCGGATCTTTGTGGTGCGGGACGATCCCCGGCGGGTTGTTTCGCTCGGAAGATCGCGGCGAATCCTGGACGCTGAATCGTCCTCTCTGGGATCAGCCGGACCGCGCCAGGTGGACCGGCGGAGGGTACGATTTCCCGGGCATTCATTCGATCTGCGTGCACCCGGAGGATTCGAAACGCGTGTCGCTCGGCATCTCCTGCGGCGGCGTCTGGAACACGACCGACGGCGGGCAAAGCTGGGAACAGGGTGCCCACGGAATGATTTACGACTTCATGATCGGGGAGGAAGGCGCGGATGATCCCGCTTCCCAGGACCCGCACCGTATGGTGCAATGCGCCACTTCGCCGGAACATTTCTGGGTGCAGCATCACTGCTCGATTTACCGGTCTTCCGACGAGGCCCGCAGCTGGCAGGAAATTCTGGGCGTTTCCCCGTCCGGTTTCGGGTTTGCGGTGGCGGTTCATCCGGAAGATCCGGACACAGCCTGGGTGGTGCCTGCAAAAAAGGATGAGGCCCGCTATCCAATTGATGGAAAATTCATCGTCAACCGCACCCGGGACGGCGGAAATTCCTTCGACCCGCTAACCCGTGGACTCCCCTCGCCTCCCGCCTACGACATCGTCTACCGCCACGCTCTCGAGGTCGATGACACGGGCGAAGTGCTGGCGATGGGATCCACCACCGGCGGGCTGTGGATTTCAGAAAACGGCGGAGACTCCTGGACGGAAATCACCGCGCATCTTCCGCCGGTCTATGTGGTCCGCTTCGGCTGAAATTGCTCAGGAATCCTGTCCATCCGAGTCACCCTGCTGCTCGCGGACTTCCCGGCGTTTTTTGGCCTGCCTGGCCATGTCCCTCAACACGCGGCTGGCGAATTCACTGGAGCTTTCTTCTTCCCGTTTCTGAATCGGTTGGAGGAACCGGGGCGATTTCTGGCGATCCAGACTGTCGATGTTCTCTTTTTCAGTTTCCATGGTTCAAAGGTTTCCCGCATTGTCTCTGCCTGCACTCAAGTCGTGTGGCATACCGTGTCATGGCGGGGCTGAAA
>JABDJT010000431.1 GCA_013003335.1 Verrucomicrobiales bacterium
CCCATCGCCAGCGCGCCGATAAAGACCCGCCAAAACGCCGAATCCCACATTCCAACCTCACTGAAATCGGTCGCCAGCACCGCAAAAATCGGTGCAAATGCGATGAATAGCGCGCCGCCGATCAGGCCGATCAAATGCGGGATCGACAGCCCGGCTTCGGCACTGGAATCCGGTTCGCTCATGAAAATCGAGCGCCTTCCGCGATCAGATTTCCGCGTAGAAAATCGGGCACGGGCAGGCGCTTTCGGCCATCCAGTTGAAACGCGGATTTGCCCCCGAAAAAGAGCGAAGTCCCCTCCCCGCACGCCACGGCCGGTTCTGATTTTTCGGAGGGGAAGAAAACCTCGCCGGGCTGGCGGTCCGTATCGGGGCCGGACTTTGCATAGGGATAGATTTTAATTCTGGCGCCGTCCAGCATTGCAATCGTGCCGGGCCACGGATCGTAGGCACGGATCAGCCGTTCGATTTCAACTGCCGGTTTTTGCCAGTCGATTTCGCCGTCTTCCCGGCCGAGCTTCGGGGCGTAGGTTACCAGCGATTCATCCTGCGATTCCCGCTCGACGCCGATTTTTTCAAAACCGTTTTGCAGCGTCGCAGGTCCCAATTCGGCGAGCTTGTCGTGGAGCGAGCCACCGGTGTCGTCTGGCGAAATCGGGATGGTTTCCTTGTGAATCATGTCTCCGGCATCGAGTTCGCGGACTATGTGCATCAGCGTGATACCCGTCTCCGGATCACCTTCTCGAATCGCAGCCTGAATGGGCGAAGCGCCCCGATGGCGGGGCAAAAGCGAAGCGTGCAGATTCACACAGGCCAGTTTGGGCAGTTCAATAATCGATGTCGGCAGGATCTGCCCGTAAGCCATGACAACGAACAGGTCTGCCTCGAGTTCCCGCAAAAAATCGAAGGTCGTCTCATTGTGCGACAGCTTGTGCGGCTGGAAAACCGGAATGTCGGCTGCCTCGGCAACGTTTTTCACCTCCGGCGGCGTGAGGATTTGTTTGCGGCCGACTTTTTTGTCCGGCTGAGTGAATAGCCCTGCAATTTCATGACCGGATTGCCCGATCAGGAAATGCAAGGTTGGCAGGCCGATTTCGCCGGTGCCCATGAAAACGATTCGCATCAGCTAAATCCGTCCTGCGGGATGATGATCCCGTCAAGCAGCGGAGTCGCTGGGATTGACGATTCAAAAACTACAGAAAGGAATGGCACCAGTTTGAGAACAACCACTTTTGACGCAGCGCGCCAAAATGTCACGATTTCACCCCGAATTTGCGCCAAAACGGCTCAATCCTAACGCAGTACCGAGCGCTTCATTTAACTGAACATCTAACTAAATGACTGTTTATGAATCACTTATAAATTCAAATAGCCCCATGGCACAGGAAATGCGCACTTAGCGCGCGAAGAATTTCCAACCATTTCAAACAACAAACCAAAAACACCTAAAAATTATGAGCAAAATTCTTGGAATTGACCTCGGGACAACAAACTCGTGCATGGCTGTCATGGAAGGCGGCGAGCCGAGTGTCCTGGAAAATTCGGAAGGGGCCCGCACGACGCCTTCAGTGGTCGCTTTCTCGAAAGACGGAGAACGACTGGTCGGACAGGCAGCCAAAAGACAGGCCATCACCAACCCGAAAAACACGATTTTCTCAGCAAAGCGACTGATCGGCCGGAAGTTCTCGGAGCTTTCCGACGACGAAAAAAATGCACCCTACAAAATCGTGGAGGCGAAAAACGGAGACGCCCACATCGAAGTGGAGGTCGGGGGCGAATCGAAGGTCTTTAGTCCGCAGGAAATCGCGGCGATGGTCCTCGGGAAACTGAAAGCCGACGCAGAAGCGAAACTGGGTGAAACGATCACCGACGCGGTCATCACTGTTCCGGCTTATTTCAATGACTCGCAGCGGAACGCCACAAAAGCAGCTGGCGAAATCGCCGGGCTGAACGTGCAGCGGATCGTCAACGAACCAACCGCAGCGGCCCTGGCTTACGGTTTGGACAAAGAATCCGAAGAAAAAATCGCGGTCTACGACCTCGGTGGCGGCACGTTCGATATTTCCGTTCTCGACATTGATGACGGCTTTTTCGAAGTGCTCGCAACAGACGGCGACACCCGCCTCGGCGGTGATGACTGGGACAACGCGATTATCGACTGGATTGTTGAAGGATTCAAAAAAGACGAAGGCATCGACCTGACCGGTCAACCGGACGCGCTTCAGCGGATCAAGGAAGAAGCCGAAAAAGCGAAAATCGCTCTATCTTCCTCGCAGAATTACGAGATTAACCTCCCGTTCGTGACAGCCGACCAGACCGGGCCGAAGCACATTCAAAAGACGCTGACTCGCTCAGAGTTGGAGCAGATGACCGATCACCTGTTTGAGCGCACGACCGGACCGGTGAAAGCCTGCATGAAAGAAGCTGGTGTTTCACCCGGTGACATCGATGAACTCGTTCTCGTCGGCGGAATGACCCGCATGCCGAAGGTGGTCGAAACGGCCAAAAAACTGGCCGGTAAAGACCCGCACCAGGGCGTGAACCCGGACGAGGTGGTTGCCGTTGGTGCCGCCATTCAGGGTGGCGTGCTGGCGAAAGACCCGTCGCTCGGCGACGTGGTGTTGCTCGACGTGACGCCGCTGACGCTCGCGATCGAAACGGAAGGCAGCCGTGCCACGCCGATGATTGAGCGGAACACGACGATCCCGTCGAAAAAGTCGCAGATTTTCTCAACTGCAGCCGACAATCAGCCCGGAGTGGACATCAAGGTCTGCCAGGGTGAGCGCCCCATGTTTGCCGACAACAAATTCCTCGGTGATTTTCACCTCGGTGGAATTGAAATGGCAGCCCGCGGCGTCCCGCAGATTGAAGTCACCTTTGATATCGACCGGAACGGAATCCTCAAGGTTTCCGCGAAAGACAAGACGACCGGGAAAGAGAACGACATCTCGATCAAGGGTTCGTCCGGTCTTTCCGACGACGAAATCGAAAAGGCAAAACGCGAGGCCGAAGAATTCGCCGATGCAGACAAGAAGCGCCTTGAAGAAGTCGAGACGCGGAATGTCGCACAAAACGCGAGCTACATGGTTCGCAAGCAGGTCGACGAACTGGGCGACAAGTTGCCCGAAGACGCGAAAGAGAAAATCACCGCAGCAGCCGACAAAGTCGATGAAGCGCTGAAAAGTGATGACATCGAAGCGATCAAATCGGCCACTGACGAATTGCAGCAGACCTTCACCGAACTCGCTGCGGCGGCCCAGGCAGCCGGAGGCGGAGCGGATATGCCGGACGCGGAATCCGGCGGCGATGCGGATGCTGCTGACGACGGCGGCGAATCCGATGAGCCGAAAGCGGCCAAAGGAAAAGTCGTGGACGCCGATTTTGAGGTCGTCGACGAAGAAAAAGACTAACGCGAAACACTTTCAACCGGGGTTCGACAATGTTGATCCCCGGTTGTAGATTCCGCGCCCCTTGCAAAACAGGGAACTGAATCGCGGATTTTCCAACCACAAAAAACAACCCATACCAGAACCAAAACACACCAAAAAATGGCTACTACAATCACACCTCTCGGAACGCGCGTCCTCGTGAAGCGCATCGAGGAAGAGGAACAGAAGTCGGAAGGCGGAATTTTTCTGCCGGACACGGCCAAGGAAAAGCCGCAGGAAGCTGAAGTGCTCGCCCTCGGAAACGGAAAGAACGACGACGGAGAAGTTGTCGAGTTTTCCGTCAAAGTCGGTGACAAAGTGCTGATCTCCAAATATGGCGGCACCGAAGTCAAGATCGACGGCGACGAGTGCCTCATCCTCAACGAAAGCGACATCCTCGGAATTCTCGGGTAATCGCAAAAACGATCCAAAAGGGTCTGTTCGATGAACCAACCCTGTTGATTCGAAACCAACATTTCTACAGAAACCAACTAACAAACTACAAAAATGGCTAAACAACTGTCATTCGATGAAGAGGCACGTCATGCCCTCCTGGCTGGTGCCAGGAAGCTGGCGCAAGCCGTCAAAGCGACTTTGGGGCCGGCCGGCCGCAACGTCATCCTTGAGAAGAAATTCGGCAGCCCGACAATCACCAAAGATGGTGTGACCGTGGCGAAAGAAATCGAACTCTCAGAACCCTACGAGAACATGGGCGCTCAGCTCATCAAGGAAGTGTCTTCCAAAACCAGCGATATCGCCGGTGACGGAACCACGACTGCGACCGTTCTCGCTGAATCCATCTACGCCGAAGGTCTCCGTAACGTGACTGCCGGTGCCAACCCGATCAGCCTTCAGCGCGGGATTCTCAAAGCCGCCGACGCCCTCGTCGAGCAGCTCAAGAGCATCTCCAACGAAGTCCAGGACACGAAAGAAATCGCGCAGGTTGCGACTGTTTCGGCCAACTGGGACGAAGAAATCGGTGGCATCATCGCTGATGCAATGGACAAAGTCGGCAAAGACGGAACCATTACGGTTGAGGAAGCCAAGGGAATCGAAACTACCCTCGACGTCGTCGAAGGGATGCAGTTCGACAAAGGTTACCTTTCTCCTTACATGGTGACGGATGCCGAGTCCATGGTCGCAGACCTCGACAACGCGCTCATCCTCATCCACGAGAAGAAGATCACGAACCTGAAAGACATGCTTCCGCTGCTTGAAAAAGTCGCACAGAGCGGTCGTCCGTTCCTGATCATCGCTGAAGACGTCGAAGGCGAAGCCCTCGCGACTCTCGTGGTCAACAAAATCCGCGGAACGCTGAACGTGGCGGCTGTCAAAGCCCCCGGATTCGGTGATCGCCGGAAAGCTATGCTTGAAGACATCGCTATCCTCACCGGTGGCCGCGTCATCACTGAAGATCTCGGCATTAAGCTTGAGAACGTCGGCATGGAAGACCTTGGCGGAGCCAAGTCCGTGAAGATCACGAAAGAGGAAACCACGATTATCGAAGGTGAAGGCGGCAGCGAAGCCATCAGTGGCCGCGTCAGCCAGATCCGTCGTCAGATCGAGGAAACCACTTCCGATTACGATCGTGAAAAACTCCAGGAACGTCTCGCCAAGCTCGCTGGCGGTGTGGCCGTCATCAATGTCGGTGCCGCAACTGAGACCGAGATGAAGGAGAAGAAAGCCCGCGTGGAAGACGCCCTGCACGCGACCCGCGCAGCCGTCGAAGAAGGCATCGTCCCCGGTGGTGGCACCGCACTCATCCGTGCGCAGGCCAACGTCGGTGATCTCGGCCTCGAAGGCGACGAAGCAACCGGTGCCGGCATTGTTGCCCGCGCCATCGAAGCCCCGCTTCGTCAGCTTGCTGCCAACGCCGGCCGCGAAGGTGCGCTGATCGTTGAGCAGGTCAAGAACGCCTCCGGAAACGAAGGCTACAACGTCGCGACCGACACCTACGAAGACCTCGTCAAAAGTGGTGTTGTCGATCCGACCAAAGTCACCCGCAGTGCGCTGCAGAACGCAGCCTCCATCTCCGGACTTCTTCTCACCACCGAATGTCTCATCGCAGACATTCCGGAAAAAGAAGAGCCCGAAGCTGGCCACAGCCACGATCACGGCATGATGTAATTTCGGACTCCGAAATTAAAACAATTCGAGACGGGCGAATCGGGAAACCGGTTCGCCCGTTTTCGT
>JABDJT010000456.1 GCA_013003335.1 Verrucomicrobiales bacterium
GGTCGATCCCCATGAGGAGGCCCCCGACGATCATTTGCGTGACCAACCAGGCGAACATCAGCAGAAAGCCCCAGCCCAGCGTGGCCCATGGTCCCCACGGACGAGTCGCAGCCAGGTGCCCGGGTAACGGCGGCGGTGATGCGGATGAATCGGTTGGCGCGGGTTCCATGCGGATCAGAACTGGAAATAGAGGAACGGGTTGGCTCCCTGGGTGAACAGCATTCGCACGCTGATGTAGAGCAGGACCAGGCCGGCCGCGATTTTCCACGCGGTCGTTTTCTCGAGGAATTTTGCGGTTCGCGGGGCGAAAAAGGCCATCACGAAGCAGAGGAGGAGAAAGGCGATATTCAGCGGACGAAGTTGCGTTGCCTGCAACAGTCCGGCCGCTTCCGCCTCACCGCCGAACCCGAACATCGAGCCGAGATATCTCTGAGCGACCTCGAAATTCTCCGCCCGGAAAAATACCCAGGTGATCAGCACGATGATGAACGTGATCGCCACCCGAAGCGGGTTGGGCAGCTTCCCATACCACGAGTCTTTGCCCATGAGGCGTTCGAAAGCCAGCATCGCGCCGTGAATCGCGCCCCAGACCACGAAATTCCACGACGCGCCGTGCCAGAGCCCGCCGATCAGCATGACAAGCATCAGGTTGATGTAGGTCCGGACCTCGCCTTTTCGATTTCCGCCGAGAGGGATGTAGAGGTAGTCGCGGAGGAAACTCGACAGCGAAATGTGCCAGCGTCGCCAGAACTCAGTGATCGATTTCGATTTGTAGGGCGAATTGAAATTTTCCGGGAACCGGAAGCCGAACATCCGGCCGAGACCGATTGCCATGTCGGAATAGGCCGAGAAATCGAAGTAAATCTGGAAGGCGTAAGCCGTCACCCCGATCCAGGCCATTGGAGTATTCAAAATGCCCTCGCCGGCCCCGAAACAGGCGTCAGCAATGTTTCCCATCGGGTTGGCGAGGATGATTTTCTTGGCGAATCCGAAATTGAAGCGGGTGAAACCGGCCACAAAGCCCGGCAGCGTATGATCTCGCTGCTGCAGTTGGTCGGCCACGCTGCCGTATCGAACGATCGGCCCGGCGACGAGCTGCGGGAACATCGAAACGTAACAGGCGAAGTCGATGAAATTCCGGGCCGGCACCGCATGACCCCGATACAAATCGATCGAGTAGCTCATCGACTGGAAAGTGTAAAATGAGATGCCGACCGGCAGGACAATCGTTCGGAAAAATTCGGGCACCTCCACCGCGCCGAGACCGAGCATTTGCGAGAGTCCGCTGACTTCGGTGGCGAAAAAGGCGCTGTATTTGAAAAACGCCAGCACGCTCAGGTTCATGATCACCGAGATATACATCCCGGCTTTCCGCCGTTTTTCTGACGCGCCGTCGGCCGTGATCATTTTGCCGCAGGCGTAGTCGATGATTGTCGAGCCGAGCATCAGAAGGGTGAACCACGGATTCCACCAGCCGTAGAACACGTAGCTCATCAGCGTGAGCATGAGATGCTTCATCGCCCGCGGTGATGCGTAATAGAGCAGCAGCGCGATCGGCAGGAAATAAAACAGGAAGATGTGGGAGCTGAAAACCACGGGGCAAAAATCGGAAGCGAATCGTGTCGCGGAAGAGGAAACGAGTCAACAGGGTTCGTTCGGCAAACCAACCCTGTTGGATCGATCACGAACGAAGGATGGAGATGGTTTTAGTACTACGTTTTCGATTCAACAGGGTTCAGGCAGGCTTGCCGGTCAGAGTTGACCCTGTTGGATCGTGAAACGCATTCCCCCCGGTTTTTCTTAGGTTTGCTTCCGCTTTTAAAACCGGTAGAATTTTGACCGATGCCCCGCCGAACCAGCAGCCCGTTTGCGAAACACGAGGAACCGGATTTCAACGTATCCGCCCTGATCGACGTGGCGTTTCTGCTGCTGATCTATTTCATCATCACCTCCACCCTTTCGAGGCGGGAGGCGGATTTGTCGATGGCCGTGCCGGGAATTTCTGATTCGACGGGTTCGTCAGTGCAGATGGACCAGATGCGAATCGACGTTTCGGCCAGCGGAACGATCGTGGTGAACGGCGAACCGTTGGAAGCCGGGCCGGAGCAGCGGAATTTGCCGGACCTGGTGGATCGGCTGACGCGCTACGCGGCGATGGCGCGAATTGCACAGTCGGAGCCGGTCGTCATCGTGAATTGCAGCGGCGAGGTGACGGAGCAGCGGTTTATCGACGTTCTGAACGCGTGTCACATCGCCGGAATTTCCAACCTGGGGATCACGCAGTGATGGGTTTGTTGCGGACAATCGGCGAGTGGCTGGGGGATGCGTTTCGATTCATCGGAGGCTGGCTGCGGCAGAAATGGGTCGGGTTCAGTCGCACGACGCAGCTGGCCCTGATTGTGGCCGCGGTAATCCATTTGATTGCTCTGGTGATTGCGGCGTTTCAGATCGTCATCCCGGGTCGGAGCGAGCCGCCGCCATTGATTGCCGAAGTCGTGCAGCGGCCGGTCGTGCAGAACGTGGAGCGACAGCGGCTTTCGGCGGTAAAACAGGTTCGCCAGGCCCGGCCGAGTGCTTCGGCGGCGATTTCGAAAATGTCGCTGGCGAAAACGGACGCGGCAGTGCGGCTTCCGAAATCGCAGGTGCAACACACGCCGCAGACCCTTGGATACGGCACGGGAAACCTCGGGCTTGGGCAGGGATTCGGCCAGGGGCTGGGAATGGGTGGCGGGGCCGCCGGGAAATTTCCCGCAGCGATTCGCGGGCGATGTGTGCCGGGACAGCGGGCGCAGTTGTTGCAGCAGAACGGCGGCACGCCGGGTGTGGAAGTCGCGGTGGTGAAGGCACTGGACTGGCTGAAAGCGAATCAGAACGAGGACGGGACCTGGGGGAAGAGTCACCAGGGCGCGATGACCGGTTTGGCCGTGCTGTGTTATCTCGGGCATTGTGAAACGCCGAAGTCGAGGAAGTACGGAGATTCCGTCACGAAAGGAATCCAGGCACTGATGTTGATGAGGAAAGAAAACCGGAAGGGTCTGATTTCCGATTCAGCCGGCAGCGGTTCGGTGTATGAACACGGGATCGGCACCTACGCGCTCGGCGAGGCCTACGCGATGGTCGGCGAGAACACGATTCCTGGTCTAAAAGAGGAATTTATCCGCGGGGTGAAAGTGATCATTGATGGCCAGAATATGAGCGGCGGCTGGGTTTACTATTACCTGCCCGACGGGGACGGCGATCTTTCGGTGACCGGCTGGCAGGTGCAGGCTTTGAAGGCGGCCAAGCAAATGAACATGGATATCCCCGGTCTCCCGGAAGCGATCAATCGGGCCGGGGCGTTCGTGACAGGTCGGCAGGGCGACCTGGGTGGATTTGGATACAAGCGGCGGGGCGACAAGCACAGCCTCACCGGCGTTGGGATTCTCTGCCTGCAATTCCTGGACTTTCCGAGCCGGCAGGCAGGGGAACGGGCGTTCAATTACTGGTTCGCCGAGCTGCCGCAGTTTTCCTACCAGGATAAATCGTGTGATTTGTATGCGGCGTATTATTTGAATCAGGCAGTGTTCAACTATGGCGGCACGTTCTGGAACCGGTGGAACGCACAAATGCAGCCGCAGTTATTGTCGGCGCAATCGCCGGATGGATCCTGGCCGGTGGAAGGTCGCGCCCTGTCGGAGGAACAGGCCCGGCGGGACGCGGATGTTTATCGGACGACGCTTTGCTGCCTGATGCTCGAGGTGTATTACCGCTACCTGCCGGTCGGCGGACGTTGAAGGTCTTCGGCTTTATCCTGAATTTTTTCTGAATGTATCGATTTTTGAAACAGCGCATCGGGTTCCCGGCCATCTTTCTCGCCGGTCTGATCGCTGTGGCGGTTGGAGGAAATGGGAAAGCGCAGCTGATCAACGGCGGTGATTTGCCCGGTGCCTTTCAGCAAATCCGCTACCAGATCCAGGTCGGGAATTACGACGTCGGCCTTCGGATGCTGGACATGGTGTATCAATATTGGGGCGATGATCCGGGAGCGGCTATTGGAGACCGGTTCGGCCATTTTCTGTATCTGAAAGGGCTGCTCTACTTGGGGAAAGCCGATTACAACCTGGCCATCGCCGCGTTCGAGCAATGCTACGAGGATTATCCGAACGACGAGGAAAATCTGTTCCGGATCCATGCTCTCTCGCAATGGGGCACCTGCCTGATTTTGACGGAGGACTACGAGGAAGCGGTGCAGATTCTCGAAAAGGCGTATACGAGCGTGCCGCTCGACAACACCGAGATCGATAAGACGCTGATCGCCCTGAATCTCGGACGCGCCTACTTGAGAACCGCGCAGATGGAGGAAGGGCTGAAAATTCTCCGGCGAATTTTGGACCACGAAGACGGCAAGCGGGAGCACCGGCAATCCGCTTTCATGATTCTAGCCGAAGACTGGACACCGGAAATCGAGCTGCCGGAGGCACGGAGTTTCGTCGCGAAATACGGGGAACTGGTGCGAAACGACAGCTTCAAGAATCGGTGGCCCCGCAACGACGTGTTTCTCTTCCTGGCTCAGCAGGCGATTGAGAATGACGAGCCGCTCCGGGCGCTGCTCTGGTACGGGCAGCTCCTCCCGCCCTCCGAAATCGCAGAATATGTCCGGGCCGATTTTGCCCATTTCCAGACGCTGAAACCGGACGAGGCGGAAGTCCAGCGACTCGCAATGTGGGCGAAGATCAACACCGAGAAGCAACTCGAGCTGAAATACGCGGAGGAAACCGTCGCCAACGTCCTCTACGGAGCGGGTGCAGCTCATTTCCGGATTCAAAATCACACCGCCAGTTTCGCGACCTTTCAGCACCTCGCCGATGTGTTTCCCACTCACCCGATGCGGGCGGAGATCCTGCACAACGTCGTTGCCAGTGCAGTCAAACTGGAGCGCTGGACCGATATCCGGGACTACGGAATCAAGTTTCTCGATGGATTCCCCGAGCATGATCTCGTCGGAGATGTCGCCCGGATGATGTGCGATTACGTGTTCGCTCGCGGCGAGTACGAGGAAGCGTGGACCACGTCGCAGGAAGTCCGCAAACGTCTCCGGATTGCGTCCGATCCCCGCGAAGTGCCCGATTTCGTGGCTGGCGGCTCGCTGTTTCACCTCGAGCGATACCGCGAAGCCCGCATCGAGTTGGAGGCCTACGAAGTCCATTTTCCTGACGGAGAGCGGATGGAGCCAGTGCAGTATTATCTTGGTGCGTCGAACGTGAAAGAGCTTCGCTGGGAAACCGCCGCCCGCATTTTCGATGCCTTTCTCATCGATTACCCCGGATCGGGTATGCGGCCCGGAGTGTTGTATTTGAACGGTCTCAGCCATTTCGCCCTCGGCAACTACCCGCTCGCGTTGACGCTGGTCGAGGAATTGCACGCCAATCACCCGATGGCGGAGGAATTGCCCGCCTCGTGGAATTTGAAGGGCGATTTGCTGGCGGTGCAAAACCCGCCGGCTGCCTTCGCGGAAATTGAAGCCTGTTACCTCAAGGCCCGTGAAATGGCGCAGGCCGACCCGAAACCCGAGTCGCCCGACATCGACGCCTACGCGCTCTGGAAGCTCACGGCCCTTCACGATGCGGCGTCGAGCTGGGAAACGGCCGTCGCGCACTTCGATGAATTTCAGGAAAAATTTCCCGAGAGTTTTTACCGGCTCGATACGCTTTCTGCCGCACTGCGAGGGCTGCATCACGTCGGCCGGACCCGCGAAGCGATCGGATACCTGGAAGAAAATCTACTCGTATCTGCGAAAACAGAAGACCAGGCTTCACTGGATGAGCTGATGGGTTCGTATCTCGATTACATCAGCCAGACTCTGAAACCGGACGAAGCCATCGAAGTCGTTCGCAATTTCAAAACGCGGGCGGGAGACATCAGCAAACCGATCACGCTCTGGTTGCAGATCGCCGAAATTGAGCACCTCGAAAAACTGGAGCAACCGCCCGAAGCCGATCTGGAGAAACGGTATTTCGACCTCGAAGTCGCCGCCGATTTGTACGAGATGCCGAATTTTGGCCTCATCAAGCTGGCCCGGCGCAGCTCGAAAAAAATGCACTACAACCGTGCCCGCGAGCTTTACCTGAAGGTGATCGAGGACCGGCCCGACCGCGGCTTTCTCGAGATGGCCGTGCTCGACATGGCGAAAATCGATGCCTCCAGCACTGATCCGGTCGCTGCTCAGCGGGCGATCGAGAATTTCAGCCGGATCATCGACGAATTCGAAAACCCCGAGATGCAGGAAATGGCCACCGCCGGGCTTGCCCGCGTGCTGATGGAAAAGGAAAAATTCGACCTCGCAGCGCAATACTGGGAACTCTACCGCTCCCAACCGCAGTGGATTCAGAATCGGGCCGAAGCCAATTTCAACCTCGCGCAGTGCTACGAGAAAACCAGCGACACCGATTCGGCCATCAAGCTTTACGCCATCACCTACGTGAATTTTCCCGGTCACCTCGACTGGTCGACGCCGTCCTATCTGCGCGCCGCTGAATTGCTGAAGGAAGACGGTCGCGACGGGGATGCGCTGCTCGTGCTGGTCGATTTCCTGAAACGGCTCGGACATCTCGAGCACGACAACATCCGCAAAGGTCGGCGGTTGTTTCAAAAATGGAAAGCCGAGTGGGTGGAAAATCAGGCCAACGGAGGAACCAAATCATGAAGTGTTTCGCGATGACTCTCTTCATCTTTCTGGTTTCGTCGCTGCCAGTTTTCAGCCAGCAGGCCACCAC
>JABDJT010000457.1 GCA_013003335.1 Verrucomicrobiales bacterium
ACTTGGTGAAGCCAATGATGGCGGCTTTCGTGGCAGCGTAGGCATGCGAGGCGAAAAAATTCGGCTCCGGAGAAAATCCCAGCACGCTTCCCATGTTCAATATCGCTCCGCTGGAATCCTGTTTCAAAAACTGCCGTACGGCGGCCCGGTTGGAAAAAATCAACGATTTCAAATTCAGGTCGAGGGTGAAATCCAGACCTTCATCCGTCAACTCATGCAGGGGACCGTCGCCTGTCGAGCGGCCGCTTCCGCCCGCCACGTGATAAAGGCCGTGCAGTTGGCCGAAGCGGGCGACGACCGACTCAACCAGAGCCTCCCCCGTTTCCGGAGCCGTTGCATCCCCCGCCAGCCCGATTGCGGAATCACCCAGGTCTGCCAGGGCCGCGTCGAGCGAGCATTCCGACCGTCCGCAGATCCCGACATTCGCTCCGGCCGAGACCAGTGCCTTGGCCGCGGACAAGCCGAGTCCGGTTGTTCCGCCCACGATCGCATAATTCCTGTCGGTGACTGACATTCCGACATCATCGAAAAAAAATCACGTCCGGCAACAGTTCTTGACCTTTTTTCCGGAAGTAGGACAAGATCGGGGCCTCCACCTTCTGCACATCCTATGACCTACAATCTTATCGTGTCGATCCCCGACAGCGAACCCGTGCTGTACGAACTGAATGCCAAACGAATCGGAGTGGGACGGGGGCCGGATAATCAAATCTGCCTCGACGTGGACACCGTTTCCTCTCGGCAAATCGAACTCCGTCAAACTGACGAAGGCGGTTACGAATTAGTCGAATTGAAATCCCGAAACGGAACGCGGGTCAACGGGCTTTCCGTCAACGACGAACCCGAACTGCTGTCCGATGGAGATCGAATCCTCATTTCGGAAACCGTGCCTGCCTATTTCGTCATGCTGGCGAAAGGCGAGGAAGCGGAAGACGCAGTGGAAAAAGGATCCGATTCCGATCAGCAAGCGGCGGCTGCCTATGTGACGCTGGATCAGAAAGTTCATCAGCTTGAAGCCAAGCTCGAAGAAATCCGGCGCGAACTGGAAGGCAAGCAACAGGAACAGCAGAAACTGGTTCGGGCGATTGAAAAACTGCAGACAGACATCGACGCCATGAATTCCTCCGGGGCTGACCCCGACCAGATCGAGGCGATGGAAAAAGATCTCATGGTAAAAACTCAGCGGGTCACCGTTTTGAAAAGTGACGTGGCTGCCGCTGAGAAAAAAATCGCCGATCTCGAGCAAACCGCAAAAATTGCCCAGAAAGCTCCGATTCCTGCTCCGACCAAAGCTCCGGTGCCGGGAGGTGCACCCGTCAAGCCGGCGCCTCCGCCTGGTGGGCCTGCCAAACCCCCGGGAGCTCCCACTCTTCCGGCCGGGGGGCCGGCCAAGCCGCCCGGAGCACCCCAGCTTCCGCCGGCATCGCCTCCGGCCAAGCCGCCTGGGGTCAAAAAAACCTGATCCGAACCAACAGGGTTGGTTTGGCGAACAGACCCTGTTGGATCGTGTTTATCCTTCGCAGGCCCGCAAGATTCCGGCGGCCTTGTGCAAAGTTTCTTCCCACTCCATTTCAGGATCGGAATCGGCGACGATGCCTGCCCCGACGTGAAAATGCAGCTCGGATTGCTCGATCAGGGCAGTGCGAATTGCGATATTGAAACGGCTCTCCCCGTTGAATCCAAAAATCCCGATCGAGCCAGTATACAACCCGCGATCCTCCGGCTCCAGCTCGTCGATGATTTCCCGGGCCCGCTTTTTCGGGGCGCCAGTGATCGATCCGCCGGGGAAACACGCCGCCAGCGCAGCAAGGTGATCGATTTCCGGGCGCAATTGACCTTCAACGGTCGAGACGAGATGAAACACCTGCTCGTAGCGTTCCAGTTTCAGCAACTCAGATGCCTCGACACTGCCGAATTCACAAATCTGGCCGAGATCATTCCGTTCCAAATCAGTGATCATGATCAGCTCTGCGATTTCCTTTGGTGAGGTTTTTAAATCGTAGGCTGACTTTTCGTCTTTCGCCCGGTCACGAAACCGGGGCCGCGTTCCCTTGATCGGCCGGGTTTGAATATGCGAGCCTGACATTCGCAGAAATTGTTCGGGAGAAGTCGAGAGCACGGTCCGGTTGTCCAGATTCAGAAAAGCTGCGAAGGGAGCGGGCGAAGCCTCGCGGAATCGCTCGTAGAGAGCGAATGGTTCTGATTTCTGCTCCCAGGCCGTGTGGAGGCGGTGGGCAAGATTGACTTGGTAGATATCGCCCGCAGCGATGTATTCCTGCGCCTGTGAAACGATTTCACAAAACGAGTCACGATCCATTTGCCCGGTGAAATCAAATCGTGGAGCGGAAAAATTCTCCAGCTCTGCGGCGCAATCGATTTCCCGGCTTAGGTCTCCGATTTCAAACCAGGTTTCGCGGGCGTGATCGAAAATCAACATTTCTGGAAACACGCCGAATTCGAATTTTCCGTCGTAATCGATCCCGCCAATCAAACCGCCACAGGGAAATCCGAAGTCCGGCAGTTCGACCTGATACCTCTCGACTGCCGCGCGAATTATTCCGTGGTCGACCTCCGAAAACAGATTGCCGGTGAGGACCTCCGCCGGTTGTGCCGCGACGATCGAGAGCGCGGCATCTTTCCGGAAATCGCCCGTCTCCGCACTCGAAGAATCGAGGAACACCAGGCTGGGCAAATGACGCAAACCGCGGGCGACCTGAACCGGAGTGGCGTCCAGTTCGACCGAAACGGGCGTGCGATTTGAGGTTTTTGGCATTCGGATGAACAGTGTCCCGAACCTCGTTTGTGTTCAAACGATTTCAGTGCCAACCATGCCCGATTCCGACACACGACCGCGCAAGATCATCCATGTCGATATGGACTGCTTTTACGCGGCGATCGAACTCCGCGAGCGGCCGGAGTTGCTGGGCAAACCGGTCGCGGTCGGCGGGCGGCAACGCGGGGTTTTGACGACCTGCAATTACGAGGCGCGAAAGTTCGGCTGCCATTCCGCGATGCCGACGTTTCACGCCCTGCGGCGATGCCCGGACCTCGTGGTGTTGCCGGTCCGCTTCGATTTGTATCGCGCCGAGTCAAAACGCATTCGCAAGATTTTTGCGCAGTTCACCGATTTGGTCGAGCCGCTTTCCCTCGACGAAGCCTACCTCGACGTGTCTCAACTCGATTCCGACGCAGCCTCAATTGCCTGGGAAATTCGTTCCCGGATTCGCGAGGAAACGCAGCTCACGGCGTCCGCGGGCATCGCGCCGAATAAATTTCTCGCGAAGATCGCGAGTGACTGGGACAAGCCGGACGGGCAATTTGAGGTCACGCCGGAGGGGATCGACGATTTTGTGCGGGACCTGCCGGTCGAGAAAATCTGGGGCGTAGGGAAAAGGACGGCGGAGAAGATTCATGCATTCGGGGCGAAAACGTGCGGCGATTTGCAAAAATTCAGCCTCGTTGAACTCGATCGCCGGTTTGGGAAATTTGGTCACGAATTGCACGACTTGAGCCGGGGAATCGACCACCGGCGGGTGAACCCGAATCGCGAGCGAAAATCGGTCAGCAATGAGCGGACGTTCCGGGAAAATGTGATCACGTCGGACGAAGGTCTCGAAAAACTCGGACCGATCGTTGAGGAATTAATCGAGGATTACGGCGGGAAACATTCTGACCGGACAATTCGTGAAGGATTCGTGAAATTGAAGTTCGATGATTTTACGATCACGTCCGCGCAGCGGCCCATGCAGGCAATCGAGCCGCTGGAATTCGCCGACCTTCTTCGAGAAGGCTGGGAGCGGGGCGAAGGCAAGGCCGTGCGGCTGATTGGAGCGGGAGTGCGGTTTGTTCCGCTTGGAAAATCGGAAACCGGGGGACAATTGGAAATGTTTTGAGGCGGAACGATTGAATAGGGTTGGTTTGGCGAACCAACCCTGTTGGATTGTTTTCTGACACGTTTGAGCCAACCGGATTCGGCTTGTCGGGTCTCGGATATTCGCGTTGAGTGTCCGCATGGCGAAGGCGACCCCGATCCTCTTTTTTTTGCTGCTGGCAGCGGCAGTCTCGGCATTCGGGCAAGCGGATTACTTGAAGTACTACGACGACGACCGCCTTCCGCCAATTCGCGAGCTGTACGACGCAGGCCGGTATGACATTGTCGAGCAGGCTTGCGATTACGCGTTTCGCCGCGGGCAGCCGTCGGTTGAGTGGCGTACGTTGCGGATGAAGGCGCTCTGGCGGCAGGGTAAATACGAGATGGCTCTCGAGCAGGCCGCCGAAGTTCCGGTTTCCTACAAAAACGAGCTGCCGGCGCTGATGGAAGTGCACGATTTTTACCGGTCGATGGGGAAAGATGAAGAAGCTGCCGGTGTGCTGGAAGTCGTCAACGAAACGGCCCTGAAACTGAAGCCGAACGATCGCAAGCCACCGCAGCTCGTTGCTCTCGGGAAGGCGGCGCATTCTCTCGGGGCGGATCCGGCGACGGTGCTGGAGCAGTATTTTGATCTCGCGAAAATCGATCGGGCGAAAGAAAAACGGAAACCGAATGAGGCGCATCCCGGTTTGGTCGAGGCGCACATCGCCACCGCGGAGCTGGCGCTGGAGAAATCTGATTACAAGCGGACAGCGGACGAATATCGCGCGGCGCTGAAATTCCGGCCGAACGATCCGGATTTGGTTTACGGAATGGCGAAAGCCTTTTTCCCCGGCGACCGGAAAAAGGCCGTCGAATTTTTGGAAAAGGCGCTCGATTTGAATCCGATGCACGTGCCGTCGATTTTGCTGATGGCCGAGTATTTGATCGATTCCGAGCAGTACGAAGCCGCTTTCGAATTGGTCGTTCGGGCCTTGTCGGTGAACCAACTCGACCCGATGGCGTGGGCCTATCAGTCCACGATTTTTAACCTGGCCAAAAACGATCTCGAAGCTGCGGAAGAAGCCCGGGAAAAGGCGTTGGAGGTCTGGGACAAGGACCCGGAAGTCGATCACACAATCGGCCGCGTGTTGTCCCGGAATTACCGCTTCGCCGAAGGCGCGGCATCGCAGCGGAGGGCATTGGAGATGGATCCGGATTTTTTGCCAGCCAAGTTGCAACTCGCCCACGACCTGCTCCGACTCGGGAAAGAAGACGAGGCGTTTGCGCTGGCCAAGGAAGTCAGCGAGTCGGACCCGTATGAAATTCTCGCCTACAACCTTTCGATTCTTGAGCAGCAGATCGCGAAATTTGAAACGGTCGAGTCGGATCATTTCACGGTGCGAATGCCGGCGAATGAAATGAAGATTTACGGTGACCGTGTTGTCGATTTGCTGGAGGAGAGCTACGATGTGCTCAGCAAAAAATACGGCCTGAAGCTGGAAGATCGGGTGCTGGTGGAATTTTTCCCTGAGCAGCAGGATTTCGCGATCCGGACGTTCGGTAATCTCGGGGGTGCCGGGATTCTCGGCGCGTGTTTCGGATCGGTCGTCACGATGAACAGCCCGGGCGGTCTTGCTCACGGGAAGAACAACTGGGAAGCCACACTCTGGCATGAGTTCGCCCACGTCGTGACCCTAACATTGACCAAAAACAAGATGCCCCGCTGGCTGAGTGAGGGCATTTCCGTTTACGAAGAAATGCAGCGCGATCCGACCTGGGGCCAGCGGATGACGCCGCGATACCGGACGATGATTTTGGAGGACGGAGACCTCACGCCGATCAGTGAGCTGAGCAGTGCGTTTTTGAATCCGAAAAGCGGCGAGCACATCATGTTCGCCTACTACGAGTCCTACCTCGTAGTCGAATATTTGGTCGAAAAATACGGGATGGATTCGTTCCGGAACATCCTCACGGATTTAGCCGACGGTGTTCTGATCAACGATGCGATTGCGAAGCACACTACGGAGATGAGCGAGTTGGAGGAGGCCTTCGCCGATTACGTCGAGGAACTCGCCGAAAACCTCGCGCCGGGCGTGGACTGGAATCAACCCGAGCCGGACGAAGTGAACCCACGGAACGCCCTCGCGGTCGCGGCTTATTTGAAAAAGAACCCGAAAAATTTCTGGGCAAGACAAACCCACACCTCAAATTTGCTCGGGCAAAAGCAATGGGACCAGGCCGTGAAGTCGGCAGATGAGTTGATCAAGTTGTTCCCCGATTACGTCGATGGCGGGAACGGATATTTTTTCAAAGCGGCCGCGTATCGCGCTCTCGAGCAGCCGGAACAAGAGGCTGATGTCCTGCGGCAGCTTGCCGAAAAATCGTCCGAGGCCCACACCGCCTACACCCGGCTGATGGATCTTGATTTGGCCGGGGAAAACTGGAAGGAATTGCTCGCGAATGCGAATCGCGCCGCCGCGCTGAATCCGTTCATGAAACAGATTCACTACTGCCGCGGCTGCGCACTCGAAGCCACCGGCCAGGTTGGCGAAGCAGTGACGTCGTTCGAAAAACTGCTTCGGCTGCGCCCGACGAATCCGTCCGAGGTCCGCTTCCGCCTCGCCAAGCTTCTCAAGCCCGAGGACGAATCGCGTTCCCGCCGGTATTTGCTCGATGCACTTTCAGAATCCCCGCGTTACCGCGAAGCGCATGATTTGTTGCTGGAATTTGAGCCGGCTCCCGAACCGGAGGGGAAAGACGGGAAGGGGATTCTGAAGAAAGTGATGGGACAGGAGAAGAATCCCCCAGCCTCCCCCGCTGCCGAAGATCCGTTCGGTGCACCGGCGCCCGGAGCGATTCCACCCGCTGGCAAAGCAGAAAAAGGCGACGAGTAACTTTTTCGAACCAACCCTGTTGAATCGCCAAACCAACCCTATTCATTCATTTTCTGTCTGCTGCCGATTTTTAAATTTTATGAAACGCCGCGTCATTCTCCAAACCGTCCTCCTCGGCTCGGCATCACTCTTCCTGCTGGCGCAGGACACCCCGCAATTCGGCACGGATTACAAGCCGACGCATTTCGGGATCCAGGACGGCGAGGTTCCGAATGACCCGCGCGATTTTCGGTACGGCCGGTTTTCCGGATTTCCGACCTGGAAAGTGAACCAGGAGGTTCCAAACGACGTTTTCACATTCGCCCGCCTCCGCTACAACTCAGGCCAGTGGATGGGGCGACACCCGAAATGGCGGATCGATTACCCTGACGCTGAGCTGAATTTTTCCTACCGCCTTCAACAGCTGACCTCGCTCGAAACGAATCCGAATGGCGTCGTCGTCGACATCGATGCCGAGCAGCTCCGGCA
>JABDJT010000027.1 GCA_013003335.1 Verrucomicrobiales bacterium
CGTCAGCCGCACCTTGAAGGAATCGATCGCGTCCATCCCGGCGAACGATTCGTTGTAGCCGAAGGCCGCAAAAATCACGTCGATTTTCTCCCGGGTGAGATGCTGTGAAACCGTCGCGAAATTGTCCGGGCGCGGCTGCAGATCGACTTCGTCAGCCGACCACGCGAAATTCCGGATGACCAGTTCGTGTTCCGGATGCGCCTGGTGGAGCATCGCCTCCAGCCATCCGAATTCGCCCGCGCGATCCAGCAGCGTGTTTCCTACCAGCGCGATCCGCGTTCCTTTTTTCAACTTGAGCGGCAGCTTCGTTTCCACCCCGTCCGTTCGTTCCGGTTTCGGGGCGGTTTTTTCAAAGATTGCATACCCGGCGAGGGTCGGATCTTTCGCCGCGTCCTGTCCGACGGTGGTGTTTTTCCTGTCCTGAACATTCTTTTTCCGCGTGTCCCGACCTTTCGTCGTCGGAACCGTACCTGCGTCCGATTTGTTGCCGGTTGGCGGGACTTTTTTCTGCTGGGCGGGGAGAAACTCCGCCGGGAAACAAAGTACGGCGGCGAAAAGGAAAACCGGGGAAAATTTCATGTGCCCTATCGTTCCGAAGATTCCCGCAGAATTCAATCCCCTGTTTGGGTTTGGACTTGATGGAAAACCGCGGCGGATGGTTTTGTTGATTATCAACGTGTGAATCCTGACGCGTTTCGGTAGGGTATGATCGTTTTGAATCCAATGAGTCGAGGAAGAAAACAGTGGATGAGATCGGCAGCGGTTTGCGTTGCGCTCACTGGATTGATCCTGACAGCGACCGAAGGACAAGCGCAGTTTGAGCCTGCGGTCAAAACGGACTGGCGGTTCCACGTGGGCGACAATTGGATGGGGATGGTGGAATACCAGCCGGCTTCCCTGCGTGGAGAGACCTTTTTGTTTTGGGAAGGCGGAAGAAAACTGGCCCTGCCGTTCCGAATCGAGATTGCAGCCCTGGTTGTCCTGGCGGTTCCGATTGCTGCAATTCTGTGTCTTGCGACCGGAATTCGGGGGTTGATCCAGTTTCAGGCTTCGCGAAAACGAACGGTCTGAGTCAGGACCGGATCCCGGGTTGGCCTGAATCGAACCAACAGGGTTGGTTCGGCGAACAGACCCTGTTGGATCGAAAATCACAAAAAACGAACCATAAACCGCCCTTTAAGTTATAAAATTAATGACAATTATGGTTTTTATAGTAAAATGTTTCAGAACACAGCCATTTGAACCCGGATGAATTCTGTTTCTTTGGACAAAAACACTGCACATCAAGCCTACCTTCGGGGCGATTACCGGAGAGCGATCGCCTTCCAAATGAGGGTGGTCAGCCGTCTCATGAAAGCCCGTGAGGATTCCATCATGGAGCGAAAGCTCTACTGCCTCTACCTTTATTCCGCGGGGCAACTGTCGTCCGCCGTGAATATCCTGAGACAGCTTGAATCACACGCCCCGGATGATTCGGAAATCCCGGAAAATATCGGCGTCATGCTGCGGCAGCAGGGGGATTTACCCGGGGCAGTCGAATACCTGTTGAAGGCTCACAAAATGGCGCCCGAAAAGTCCAATATTTGTGATGGGCTGGCCCATACCTACGGAAATTTGGGAAATGAAGAGCAGTGCCAGCACTTTGGAAAACTTTCGCTGGAATTGAAGGATGCGGAGGCGGCAAAAAGTCCGCACATCTGGCCGATCCCGGACAAGGCTCCCCCGGCTTTTTCTTTCGAGGAATTCCAGTCGAACGTGATCTCCTTTTCACTTTTCGGCGACAAACCGCGTTATTTGCGGGGTGCCTTGCGAAATGCCGAGCTGGCTCCGGATCTGTATCCGGGCTGGATTTGCCGGTTTTACGTCGATGATACCGTTCCGACCTCCACGGTTCACGAGTTGAAAGAACTCGGAGCCCAATTGGTGAAAATGGATCAGCCGGATCCGTTTTATGAGGGCCTCATGTGGCGGTTCAAGGTGATCGGTGATCCCACGGTGAAGCGTTTCCTCGTTCGCGATTGCGATTCGGTGATCAACGTGAAAGAACGCGTCGCAGTCGATGAATGGCTGGCCTCGGACAAGTGGTTCCACATGATGCGCGATTTTATTTCCCATACGGAAATGATTCTCGCCGGGATGTGGGGCGGCGTGAACGGTGTGTTGCCCGAAGTTTCGGAGCTCCGCGAAAAGTTCTGTCCGAAAACGGCCCCGACCCGCACATTCGACCAGCATTTTCTTCGTGAGATGGTGTGGCCGACCATGCGGCAGAGCGTGCTCGTGCACGACAGCGCATATACCGGCACGATCGGTTCTGTTCCGTTTCCATCGGTCGGACAACTGTGTCCCCGGCGGCATGTCGGGCAGAACGAAGCCGCGGTGAAACCGGTTTCAGCCCTGGATCTGCCCGAGGAAGCGGAATCGAAAAGCGAACGGCAATCGTTCTTCGTATTCGGGCTGAACAAGAGCGGCACAACATTTTTGCAATCCCTGCTCGATGCTCACCCGAATGTGAATTGCCCGAGCGAGCATCACCTGACCACGGTCCGCAACATGCTCGACCAGGGGCTGACCAGTTACCGCCGGGTGATCGAGGATATTGACCGGAAAACGGCAAAGCAGGGCGTGCGGTTGGATGAAGACCGCCTCCGCGAGGTTTTGTATGGGACCTGGGTCCGCGAATTGATGAATACCGGAGCGGGGAAGAACACGACCCACGTCGGCCTGAATGACAACAGGCTGGCGGAATCACTGCCGGAGCATTTCGAGCAATTTCCGGAAGCCCGGTTTGTTTACATCGTGCGCGATCCGCGGGACGTGGCCGTCTCGCTCTGGCATCACCGCCTCCGGACCGAACCGGATTTTGCCGAAAGCGGAACGACGCTAGAAGACGTGGCCATCGCCATCGCCTCGAAATGGATGGTTTACCTGAAGGCGGTTCAGGAACATGCGGAATCGCATCCCGGCCGGATCGAAATGGTACGGTATGAAGATTTGATCGACGAAACGATGCGGCAGCAGGCGATGTCACAAGTGCTCGGATTCCTGGAATTGAGCGATGAACCGGAGCTGATTCGACACCTGTTTGAGGCGACTGATTTGGAAAAAATGCAGTCGAAGGAAAAGGGGGAGGAAGAGTCCGGCGAATACGGGTTTTACCGGACCGGCCGGAAAGGAAACTGGCGCACCGAACTGACGCAGGAGCAGATTTGGACCATTGAGTATGTCGCCTCGGACATGATGGAACGGCTCCGCTACCCGATTTCCAATCCGCCTCCAACCCACCGCCGGACGGCAACCGAAGCAAAGCCCGAAGACGTGGCTCTCCCTGCCTGAACCGAATTTTGAATCAACCCTGTTTGATTGCCGACCCGACCCTGTTGATTCGATTTTCCCGAAACCAAACTCCTTCGACAAGAATGTCCCACAGTTTGATTTATCCAGTCGCAACGGGCCGCTGCGGCACTGTGTTTCTTTCGAAACTGTTGGAACTGAACCTGCCTGCCGGAGAAGCAGCCGTTTTTCACGAGCGAACCGGGTTCCCGCATTTCGGGCTGAACACGCCGGATGCTTCCCATTTCACGACGTTCAACTCGATCGGAAATGCACCGGTCGTCCGCCAGTTTTTTGAGCAGAAATTGCGGCGTGACTTGGAATCCGAACCGCCTCTCCACATCGAGATTTCCCATTTTCTCTGCAAAGCGGGACTGATTGAAAATCTGGATCTGGTGGAGAATGAAGCCGTGGTGGAATTGATCGCCCTGAAGCGGGACCCTTTCAAAATTGCGTGGAGTTTCGCGAACCGGTTCAATTTCTTCAACGTCGGGTTCAGCTGGCTGTTCGGTTTGGATCCGCGCTACCCGAACGTGATCGTTTCCAGCGAGCCGTTTCACGAGTTCGGAATGTTTGGCTCCGCCGTTTGGTATGTGAATGAAATGTTCGCCCGGATGGAGTATTACCGGCGGTTGGTGGAGCCGAATCCGCAGGTGAAATGGCATGCAGTCGAACTGGAATCCATCGTCAAACCGGAAGGAGCGGCGGAATTCCTGAGCACGCTCGGATTGTACCGCGATGCGGACCAGGTCGTCATGCCGGGTCGGGAGAACGCCACGTCGCAGCGGTTTTTCGGGAAAAACGAAGAGGATGTAACGCGAAAGGCTTTTGAGGACCACTGGACAGACCCTGTGCAGGCCGGAACGGATTATTTTGAGAGTGGAAAACGGCTGAGCCGGGCCGGGCGGAAGACCCGGACGTTGGGACTTGTGCATTCCCCGCCGGCGATGAAAAGGGGAGTCGGACAATCGTCGGCCGCAAATGTGATCCGTCTTGAGGTAGCCAGCGAAACCGGCGCATTGATCAAGGCGAAGGCTTGAGCCGGCGATCGACTCACACACCAAGATTGATCAGCCACCAGACCATCAGGCAGAACCCGAAGAACAGAGCCAGGAAAGTCAGGCCGGACCGCTCGCGATTGGCGAGGTGCTGACGTTCTTCCCACCGCGCTTTGCGCTGATCCGGTTTTTTGTGAAACGAGGCACCCCACTGTTCCGGGGGCGGCAGAATGTTTTTCGACCGCATTTTTTCGCGGCGCGATTCTTTCACAACCGTTCCGGTGATAAAATCCTCCAGTACGCCGATTTTCGCGTCGAGTTTCTGGTATTCGTCGGAAAGCAGGGCCTTCTTGGACGTATTGGTTTTCGGGCTGCGAAGACGCTGGGTCTTTGAACGGCGGCGGTTTTTGTTTTTGCGAGAGAGCATGGCGATTCGATGGTTACAGTCGGATCGATCTGTCCCGAAAGGATCGACGTGGGAGGAATAGGGAAGGGGAAGCGGCTTTTACTTTCCAAAAATGACCATCATCGTCCCGAAAACGATGGCAAAAACCATGATCGGGAGGGTGAACGCAATGCCGGCTTTCAGCCAGTAGCTGAAGGGCTGACCGCTCACGGAAGTGGCATTGGAAACGGCTGCGGCCGCGGATTTGAAAATCTTTTTCTTCGACCCGAGGGAATCGAGCAGCGGTTTGGCCTTGGAAATGTCATCCTCGGCTGATTCGATGTAACCGAGGGCACGCGCCAACTCGCCGCGAAGATCCGTTCGGCTCCAGCTCTCCGGGCGCAGGCATTCGACCGTGCGCATGTGATGTTCGAAAATTTCCTTCGTATCGAGGCACTCGTCCGCGAGGCGCTGGGCATCGGCGGATTCACCTTCAAGACCGTGAATATAGCGGGTCAGTTCCTCTACGATTCGGGTCCGACCAGCAGTGAATTCCTCTTTCCGCTGGGAAAGCTCTTCCAACTCGGTTTTCTGCCGCTCCAGGGCTTCCTGCTTCTGCCGCAGGTGCATGAGTTGCTCCTGGGCGACGTGAACCTGATCATCGAAATCCTCCTGGTAGGGAGTCACGGGATCGAAGGCATCAGCATCAAACTGGATCATTACATCCGGTTCTTCCTCATCTTCATCGAGGAACTGGGGCTGGAATTCGGTAACAGCAGACATGAAATACAGACGGTTCTTTAAATGGTTAAGAACACTTAATATTATAAATTGCCTAAAATTTCCAGTTATTTTAGTGATTTTATTGAAAAAAATGGCCGGATTGCCCATTTTTGACCCGCAAGTCGTTCCGAAAGAGGCGAAACCTACAAATTTCCCAGGATTTCCAGCTTTTTCAGCCGCCTCATCGCGAACGAAAGCGGCAGCGTCGTCACCAGGAATGTCAGTGTCAGGGCCAGACCGCAGCCCAGCCGGGCGTACTGGTTGTCGAACAGGCCCTCCGGCATCTGGTTGGAGCGAAAAACTTCAAATCGCGCCCACGCCAGCAGGAGGAGAAAGGTCACGATATACACAAAGCTCGTGACAAGGCAGAGCGTCCCTCCGAATCCGCTTACGATTTTCGCGGTATTGGTTTCTTCGAGATTTGGAAACAGGACCCCGAACCCGACCGCCACGGCATTCAGTCCCAAAGCCAACAGGATCACCGCCGTCGTAAAAAACAGCGTGTCGGTGGTGCCGAGATCGAGATTGTTGCCGGACATCACCAGGATCGCGGTCACCGCCAGCCCGGTGAAAAGGGCACTCATCACAAATTTCTGCAGGACGAGGCGCTGCAATTTCAGTGGCGACATCGCCAGGATCCACAACCGCCGGCCCTCCAGGCTGAACTGCGGAAACACGAAACGGGTCGTCAGAGTCGAGAGAGCCAGCGCGCAGACGGACAAGTTCAGGTAGGCGACGAGATACAAATCGCGAGGCTGATCGAGGTTGTCGTTCATGGAACGCAGGCCGCTCGCGTAAATCCCCAGCAAACCAAACACCACCGCGAATTGAATCCACTGCCCCGGTTCACGGATGAACGAAAGCACGTCTTTCCGCGAAATCGCCGCCAGCGCCCGCCCGATCAGGTGTCTCAGGAGTGCCGGCTTCGGAATTCCGCGGGCGATTCCATCCGGTCCCGAGTCCGCTTCGGCGCGGATTTGCCGTCGCAGCGCTGCCCGGGCCGAGGCTTGCACGCTTGCATTCCAGGCCGGGTAAAACCACCGGTGGCCCGCCCAGCCGACAGCGAGAATTCCCATCAATGCATAACTTCCGAGCAGGCTGGGATACAGCGCGTTTCGGAACTGTTGATACGGTCGGCTCCACGTCACCACCGACTCCGCCAGCCAGGTGCTCGGCAGCACCCGATTCACCGCGAGGTTCGTGTGATGCAGCACCCGCTGAAACGTCAGCGCCGCGCTCAGCCCCGTGTTTTCCGTAATTTTCTTGTCGTCCTGCACCGATTTCATTCCGAGGCCGATCGCCGCCAGCAGTCCCACAGTCGCCACGATGGCGATCTGCCGACGATTCAAAAAGCGCACCGCCGTGATCAAAACCAGCGCCCCGACGGATCCGGCCACGATGAGAAACGGAAACAGGGCCAGCAGCGTTTTCAGGTAGAAGGTGAGGTGGGCTTCGCGCTGGATGGCGAACGCGAGCAGCATCGGTGCGAGGATGAAAATCATGCCCCAGCTCGAAAACGCCGCCGATTCGAGGCTTTTCCACAGAAACAGGACCCGGTGGGAAATCGGAAGGGTCAGCAGCCATCGCGTGTCCCGGCTCCGAAACATTGCGATGTATCCGGTCACCGCGACTGAGAACAGCAGCATCACCGTGAAGCAGAAAAAAATCACGTAAATCAGGCGGTCACCCAGCAAACTTCCCGCTGCGGGCAGTTTCCCGAGATATTCCAGCCCTCGTCGGAACAACCAGAAAGCCGTCACCGAGTACGTCACGAGAAACCCGATCAGCGTCGCGGTCATCAAGCGCGATCGCCTGGCCATCGTCGTAAATTTCACCAGCACCATCCGCAGGTGAACGCGGAGCAGCAGGCGAAACTGGGCAAATTCGGACATTCGAAAAAAGGAGGAAAACGAATCAACAGGGTACGTTCGGCAAACATACCCTGTTGGTTCGTGCCGGCAAAACTCAATCTGCCAGCCGGGCCGCCAGTTGCACCGCTTCGAACAGGCTGCGCGGATTGGCTTTGCCCTGCCAGGCAATGTCCAGCGCCGTTCCGTGATCGACCGACGTTCGCACGATCGGCAGGCCTAGAGTCGTGTTGATCGCACGGTCGAAGGCCAGGGCTTTCAGCGGGATGTGTCCCTGATCGTGATACATGCAGATGACGGCATCCGTTTCCGCCCGCCGCCATTCAAGGAAAACCGTGTCCGGAGGAATTGGTCCTTCGATCTCCGCGCCGGCTGCGCGGGCTTTTTCGATGGCTGGCTCGATGATCATTTCCTCCTCGCGGTTTCCAAAAAGGCCGTGTTCGCCGGCGTGCGGATTCAGCCCGCAGACCACCAGCTTCGGCTCGTGTCCGCGGATTCGGCGCATCGCATCGCGGGTCAGGTCGATCACCTCGCAAATGCGATCGACGGTGAGCAGATCCGGCACTTCGTGATACCCGACGTGGACGGTGACAAAGCTGCAGGTCAGGACGTCCGAGGTGAGCATCATGCAGGCGCGGTCTGCTTTGGTTTCCTCGGCAAAAATTTCGGTGTGCCCGGGATGCGGGATGCCCGCGCTGCGCAGTGCTTCCTTGTTGATCGGAGCCGTGGCGACGCCGTCGACCGTTCCGGAGAGGGCCAGTTGGATCGCGCGGATGATGAAATCGTAGCCCGCCTGCCCGGTCGCCCGGTTGACTTCCCCCGGCTGAAATTCGGTCATCGGGATCCTTGCCAGGTCCAAAACCGATGGTCGGTCCGTGGTGGAAATTTGATCTTCCACGATCACTGATTCGGGAACCGGCTTCCCGGTTTGGTCCGCGCAGGCCATCAGAACCGCGAGGTCCCCGAGGACGATGGGCGTGCAGGTTTCCGCGATCTCTGCGTTCGCCAGGAGATCGAGACAAATCTCAGGCCCGACCCCGGCGGGGTCGCCCATGGTGACAGCGATTTTTTTTCGGGACATGGTGATTTCGGGGAAGAGTTTACTCCACTTTTCCGATCCGGCATTTTTTGATGGAGGACCGCGGAAACAGGGCTTTCTTCCGCGATGCCCGATTCTGAATCAACCAAACCGATCGACCTTCTCGTTGCGGGTGGAGGAGCTGCGGGCTTTTTCGCGGCCGTCACGGCGGCGGAGGCGAATCCGGATTTGCGCATCGTGATCGTGGAGAAAAGTGCCGAGGTGCTGGGCAAAGTGAAAATTTCCGGCGGCGGCCGCTGCAATGTCACTCACGCCTGTTTCGATCCCCGGGAACTGGTCGAGGCGTATCCGCGCGGGGCGAAGCAGCTGATCGGGCCGTTTCATCGCTGGGGTCCGGCGGATACGATGGCATTTTTCGAAGACCGGAAAGTCCCCCTGAAAATCGAGGATGATGACCGGATTTTTCCGGTGTCGGATGTGTCGCAAAGTGTGATCGACTGCCTCGTCCATGCCGCCCGGCGGGCGGAGATTAAAGTGCGCACCGGCACAGCCATCGAGGCCGCGGAGAAAACGGAAGACGGCGAGTTTTCGGTGACGTTGAACGGCGGGGAAACGATTTTGGCTCGCCGATTGCTGCTGACGCTGGGTGGGATTCGTAACCGGACCGGGGCGGAAATCGCAGCCGGTTTCGGGCACACGATTCACCCCGCTGCGCCCTCGCTGTTTACGTTCAAAATCGAGGACGATCCGAGAATTGAGGGGCTGCAGGGCCTTTCTGTCGCCAACGGCCGCGTTTCGGTTACTGGCACGAAGCTCGCCGCGAACGGCCCGGTTTTGGTTACGCACTGGGGCCTGAGTGGTCCGGGAATTTTACGGGTTTCGGCCTGGGGAGCGCGAGAGTTGCAGGAGACCGGTTACCATTTCGGGATCGCGGTGAACTGGTGCGGCCCGCAATTCGGGCGGGAGGAAATTTTGGAGCGCTTCGAAATTCTGCGCGCCGAATCGCCCCGCCGTGCTGTCGAGAATGATCCGCAATTCGGCATTCCGTCGCGGCTTTGGAAAAATCTCGTTGAAGCAGCCGGAGCGGGCGGGACCGAGGTTCGGTGGCCGCACCTGGAGCGGAAACTCGCCAACAAGCTTGCCGGTGAGCTGTTCGATTCGCGATTCCGGGTCACGGGCAAGAGCATGTACAAGGATGAGTTTGTGACCTGCGGCGGGGTGGAATTGCGGGAGGTGAATTTCAAAACGATGGAGAGTCGATTGGCGTCCGGTTTGTACTTTGCCGGCGAGATTTTGGATATCGACGGCATCACCGGCGGGTTCAATTTCCAGGCGGCCTGGACAACGGGGCGGATCGCAGGGGAGGCAGTGGCTGCGGGGTGATCCCCTATTTTCCGGTGGTCCCGATTTGAAAATCACCTCAATTCCCCGTACACTCCCTCCCATATTTCCAATGGCTCGACTCCTTCTCACTTTCCTCCTCACTGCTTTCGCTGTCCCCGTTTCCGCTGCCGGTCCTGTCGTCACCTGGCGGGAAATTTTAGCTGTCCCGGAGAAAAAGGAAGGGCTGTTCAACGAACCGGAATCCTTCGCGGACGTCATCCCTCCGCGAATGGTCGCGAAGGATGGGATCCGGCCTTTCACGCAGGTATTGAAGGACGTTTACGACACCTTTGAAAATCCGCCGGAGACCCATTATTTTTTCTGCACGGTTTACTACACGCCACAGGAATCCGGCTTCACCGCCGAGCGGGGGTTCAACACCGCGCCCGATTCGCTGAAAGCGCTTCCTTCCAAAAAATTCGGCACAGATTTTCTGAAAGCGACCTACGTCGAGGGATTCGGTCGGCTCGCCAAACCCTACAACGGACGGAACTACCTCGCTTACAACGGCCGGTTTCACACTCGCATCCTCGGAAACCGGAACAACACGCTCAAGCCTCGCGAGTCGATCGCGGTTCACCGGCGCAATTCTCTGTTTTCCTCGGGCCGACGGGTCTGGATTCTGGATCCGGAGCTCTACAATGAATTCGGGGCCGTGCGCATGGAGGTCGGGGACACCGGAGGCGGACTTTTCCGCAGCCAGATCGATCTGTATTGGGGCGAGGACGATCCTCTCGGTCCCGGCGCGGATGTGTGGCGGCCGGCGAGTTGTGACGTCGCCGTGCGCTGGATCGTGCCGGTGCTGATCTGGCGGTAGACCGCGCAAACGATTCAAACCGAACGACTCGTTTCCCGCGAAAACCCGTTCGTGTTGCTTGTTCGCGGCTGCGGCCGTTTTGTATAAACACAAATCACTTCCAAAAGCGCCAACCCGAAGCTTTTCATCCTGTTCCGGATTTTCTTCAACTGCCGGTTCTACTATCCGGTGTATGCGATTCTTTTCCTGGATTTCGGGTTATCGGCCGAGCAGTTCGCGAAGTTGAATGTCGCCTGGGCCATTGCCATCGTGCTTCTGGAAGTGCCGTCCGGTGCGCTCGCGGACCAACTGGGAAGGAGGACGCTGGTGATTCTCGCCGCGATCCTGATGGTGATCGAAATGACGATCCTCGCAGCCATGCCGGTGGTCGACCGGCTCGATTTCGAAGGCGATCCGGACGGGCTGAACAACGCGATTTTCTGGCTCTATCTCGTTTTCATGGCCAACCGCGTCATATCCGGCGCCGCCGAAGCCGCTGCGAGCGGAGCGGATGAAGCGCTGGCCTACGACTCGCTCGATGAGGAAAACCGCGACTCGCTTTGGACGAAACTGACCAAGCAGCTCATGATCTGGCAATCGGTCGGGTTCATCCTCGTGACACTGATCGGCGCGGCTCTGTACGATCCGGAGGTCGTGAATCGCGTCGCTGGCTGGTTCGGGTCGGAGGCGAAATTCGTGCAGGCGCAGACGCTGAAATTCCCGATTTACCTGACCCTCGGAATGGCGCTGATCACCCTCGGGATTGCCCTGAAAATGCGGGAGACGGAGGAAATGCGGCCGCACCCTGATCTGAATTTGCGGGACTCGATCCGCGCCAGTTTCAAGCGAACCTTCGCAGCGGGCGGCTGGATTTTGAAAACGCCGGCGGCCCTGATGCTGATCCTGATCGGCCTGTTTTACGACAGCATCATCCGGCTTTATTACACGGTCGGTTCGATCTGGCTGGAAGTGATCGGTTACCAGCCAGCGTGGTTCGGCGTGATCAGCGTGGCCGGTTCCCTGATGGGAATCCTGGCAGCCTTTATTGGGGGGCGGCTCATCGAAAAATGCAAGCCGTCCCTGAATTTCCGGATCCTCGCCGCGCTGGTTTTCATCGGGATTTTCAGCCTCGCGTTTCCGATCCAGTACTGGTCCGTCTTGTTTTTGCCGGCGCTGTGGATCTCGATGCGGCTGCTGCACTTTTTCCTGTCGAATTACCTGAACCGCGTCACCAGTTCTGAAAAGCGGGCCACTGTGCTCAGCTTTCGCGGACTGACGATGAACCTGTTTTACGGGATGATGACTTACCTGTACGGCCTGCAAACTGCATTTCTCCTCGGCCGGATCGGGCCGGAGGATCCGGAGGCTCTTTCCAAAGAAGAACGGCGGGAACTGGGTCACCGGGTGTTCGAAGAAGCGGCCAGTTGGTGGTGGATTTATCTCGCTGCGGGAATGCTGGCGCTGTTCCTGTTCCGCTGGCTGAAGGTTCGGAAATCCTGGAATGACTTGATCCCGTGCGACGAAAAATCCGATGCCGGCTGACCCGGTTTCGAACAACAGGGTTGGATTGCCGAACCAACCCGGTTCGTTCGTTTTCATGGAAAGTGACGGAAACCGGTCTAGACTGGTTTTGTGAAAATCGTGAAAGTCCTCGCCATCATTTTAGTCGCCCTGGTCGTCGTCGGCGTGATCGGTCTTTTCGCCGGTCGGCAGATGCTGACCGGTTACCTGACGCCCGAATTCCTGGTAGAGCAGATCGAGTCCCGCTGGAATTGCCGGGCGAAAGTTGACTCAGTGGAGTCGGAAATCCTCGGCACTTCCGTGGTGAAAGTCAGCGGGCTTCGGCTCGCTCCGAGAAACGCCACGGACGCGGAACTGGAAAACGCGCCGCTGTTCGCCGAAACGGTCGAGTTGCAGGTCAAAACGGCAGATCTAATCGCCCGCCGGCTGCGAGTGGAGCACCTCGAAGTTTCCAACGTCACGGCAAATACGCTGATCGACCGGGAAGGGGAGTCGTCGCTGTCTAAAATGTTCGAGCCCCTCGAGAAAGAGGTGCGGGATCCGACCGCGACTTACAAAGAGGACACCGAAGTTAAAATTGATCTTTCGGCCTCCCTGAACCTGGATGGAGACGAAGACGATCCCGCCGCCAAAAATCTTCCGCTCTCGCTGGTGGCGGACCGCTTTGAACTCAAAAACGGCACCGTCGAGGCGATCATTGAAGCCTCCGGCGCGCGCGTGCAGATCGAGAATTTCGACGTGGCTTTCACCGATATCGACGTGAATCCCCGGCACCTGAATTCCCACAACCGGGCGAATTTCCAGTTTGGCGGCGATTTGACAGTGGTCAGCGGCGACCCGAAAAGCGGCGACCTGGCGACTGCACACGTCAACGGTCAGGGCCAGATGCGGCCGTTCAATCCCACTACCGGCGAGGTGGATCCGGCCTATCAGATCGACCTGATTATTTCCGAAGGCGCGCAGCTGAACACGTTTCCCATCCTGGAAAAACTGCAGACGATGGTGAAGGAAATGGATACCCCCGGCGTATCGCTTGACCGACTCGAACTCCGGGGCGAGCTCGTTTCCGACGCCAAAACCCGCATCGTTCAGGCGGACGGAAAATACATGGTCACCGAGCCGCTCGTGCTGCAATTGCCGGATGTTGGTCTCGCCATCAAGAACGAGAGCTGGATCGATACGAGTACGAATCAGCACGATTTGAAAGGCTCACTGATTCTCTCGGAGACCTTTTCCGCCGAGGTCGAAACGATGGTGGAGGCCTACCTCAAGGCCAATCCGCAGGAGATCAAGATTGGCGGCGTGAAGATCGGCGAGGTAAAACTCGATAAGATGAAAGACGTGATTCTCGCGCCGGTGAAAAAGAACAACCGGATCGTGCTCGATGTCGTTTCGCTGGGTGACATGAGTGATCCAAAGC
>JABDJT010000466.1 GCA_013003335.1 Verrucomicrobiales bacterium
ATTTGGTACGCTCGCAAATCCTGATTGCCCAGGGTCACGAACTTTTCAGCGATGAAGTCGGTATCCCGCCGCAGGATGAGATTCCGCGGAACGGCTACGCGATCCAGGCACGGATCACGACGGAGGACCCGGAAAATAATTTCGCGCCGGATTACGGACGGATTTTGAACTACCGCTCGGCTGCCGGTTTCGGGATTCGTCTCGACGCGGGCGCGGGCGATGCAGGTTCGATCATCACGCCGTTTTACGATTCGATGCTGGTGAAGCTGACCGCGTTCGGCTCACGGTTCGACGTCGCGTTAAGCCGGATGAGCCGGGCGCTGCGCGAGTTCCGGATTCGGGGGGTGAAAACGAACATCCCGTTTATCGAAAACGTGATCAACGATCCAACGTTTCGAAGCGGCCAGGCCACAACGCGCCTGATCGACACGAATCCCGACCTTTTCAAATTTACCCCTCGCCGCGACCGCGCGACGAAACTTCTGAATTATCTCAGCGACGTGACGGTGAATGGAAACGCGACCGCCAAAGGTTACGATCCCGAGCGAATTATTCCCCCGGCACGCCTTCCGCACTACGCGCCGAAAATCGACAAGCCGAAAGGTTCCCGCGACAAGTTGCTTGAGATTGGTCCGGAGAAATTTGCCGAATGGGCGCGTGATGAAACACGGCTTCTCATCACTGACACAACGATGCGCGACGCGCACCAGTCATTGCTCGCGACGCGGATGCGGACGGTCGATATGCTGAACGTGGCCGACGCGATCGCTCAGCGGACGCCGGAGCTTTTCTCCCTCGAAATGTGGGGCGGCGCGACGTTCGACACGGCAATGCGTTTTCTCTCCGAGTGCCCCTGGGAACGGCTCGCTGCATTGCGCGAGAAAGTGCCGAATATCTGTTTCCAGATGCTGTTCCGCGGCTCGAATGCGGTCGGTTATTCGAATTATCCCGACAACGTGGTCGCCGGTTTTGTGAAACACGCCGCCGATGCCGGGATGGATATTTTCCGGATTTTCGATTCGCTCAACTACCTGCCGAATATGCAGGTCGCGATGGAAGCGGCCCGCGAACACGGCAAGGTGATTTGCGAAGGCACGGTCTGTTACACCGGGAATTTGACCGGGAAATACGACCTGAATTATTACATCAACAAAGCGAAAGAGCTGGAGAAAATGGGCGCGCACACGCTATGCATCAAGGATATGGCTGGTCTTGCCCGTCCTGCGGCCGCGAAGCAGCTCGTCTCCGCGTTGAAGCAGGAAATTGGCATCCCGATTCATTTTCACACGCACGACAGCTCGGGAATCAACGCCGCGTCTGTCCTCGCAGCGAGCGAAGCAGGCGTCGACATCGTCGATCTGGCGATCAGCTCGATGAGTGGCTCAACCTCGCAGCCGAATTTGAATTCCGTCGTCGCCGCGCTGGAAGGTCAGGAACGCGAAACCGGTCTCGACGGCGATGCGCTCCAGGAGTTCGCAGATTATTGGGAGCAGGTTCTCGAGTTTTACAAGCCGTTCGACACCAGCCCTCGTTCCGGAACCGCAGAGGTTTACACCCACGAAATGCCCGGCGGTCAGTTCACGAATTTGAAGGAGCAGGCCAACGCCATGGGGCTCGGTCATCGCTGGCCGGAGATCGCGCGTTGCTATGCGGAGGTGAACGACCTGTTCGGCGACATCATCAAGGTGACTCCCAGTTCGAAAGTCGTTGGTGACATGGCCATGTTTCTCATCACCAGAGGCATGACGCCGCAGGAGGTTCTCGAAATTGAACCCGGTTCCGTCGATTTTCCCGAAAGTGTGATCGACATGCTCTGGGGCGGCCTCGGTCAGCCTGATGGCGGTTGGCCGAAGGATGTGCAAAAGGCTGTTCTTGGAAACAAAGAGCCAACCACGAAACGCCCGGGCGAGCTCGCCGAACCGGTTGATCTCGAGGCAACGCGTGCTGAGCTTTCAAAAACGCTCGGCCGCGAAGCGACAGACAACGATCTTTACAGCCACCTCATGTATCCGCAGGTGTTCGCGGATTTTCAGAAATTTCTCGAGAATTACGATCGCCTGACCGGCTTGCCGACCACGGCATTTTTCTACGGGCTGCAGATCGGGGAAGAAGTTCACATCGAGATTGCTGCCGGGAAGATTCTTTTCGTGAAGCTGATTTCCATCGGCGACGCCAACGAAGACGGGGTCCGGAACGTGTTTTTCGAGCTGAACGGCATGCCGCGTGAGGCAACCGTGGTGGATCACAAGCTTGCCCCGAAAGACGTGGTCACGCGGGAGAAAGGGAATCCGAAAGACCCTCTTCAAGCGGTGGCGCCGATGCCCGGCATGGTGACTGAAATCAATGCCGAGGTTGGGCAGCAGGTCGAGGAAGGGGATCCGATCGTGACGCTGGAAGCGATGAAAATGCTCACCACGATTTCAGCTGGTCAGGCCGGTAAAGTGACCGAGATCCTGGTGGTCAAAGGCGAGCCGGTGGAAAGTGGAGATCTGCTGGCCAAGCTGGAAGCGTAAGACGAACCAAACGGGGTTGGTTCATCGAACAGATTGACTTCACTTCGTTCCGTCTTTCTACGCTTCGCTTCGAATCTGATGATTCGTTTTGAAGTCCTATCGCTTGGCGGCCCAAAACAGCGGTGTATCGAGGAGTTGCACGACTCGAAACGCGATCACGGCGAGGGGGATTGCCATGCATATGGCGAAAACCAGGTTCACGATCGAAGCCATTCGCGTTCGTTGTAGCTGACGCCGAAACCGTTCCACGATCCAAATAAACGTGACAATCATCGGGGAATACAGGCCGAGCATGAAACGGTCGCCTTTGCCGATGGGTTCAAAAAAGCCGAATGCCAGGGAGGAAACGGTGAACACACCCACCGAAAACAGGAGCATCCACCACGCGCTTTGCGTTCCGACCGGCCACACGAGCTGATCCCGGTTTCGCCACGCCAGAAAATGAAAAACGGATATGACGATCAGAGTGATAAAGAGCCAGATCAATATCCAGCCCCGCTGAGGCAGGATCTGGCGCCATTCCTTCGTTTTCGCCCGGTTCTGCTTCACTTCGGGAGGGAAAAAGAACTCCTTTGATTTTTTGATCGTCCCCTCCCGGAGCCGCTGGAAAAATTCGTCACGACTGTGGGTTTTCAGGTAGTTGGAAAGCGATGGTTTGGTTTCCGGATCCATTGAGGTGAGTGCCTCTTTCGTCGAATAGCGGATCATGAATTGCGCCCCATCGTTGAAATCATCCATCCACATCCAATACCCCGGGTAGCTGTGCATCGGATCTCCAAACGTCGCGTTCGAGTAGCTCAGCCGCGGCCAGGCAGTCACAGCGAAAACCGTGATCAATGCTGCCAACCCGATGAACTGGTTCGCGAGATTCCAGCGGGTGTCCTCTTTTTTCAGCCAAATGCCCCGGATCCAGGCCGCGAGAGAGCGGAGCAGGGTGACGCCGACAAAAACCAGGGCAAACGGCTGCCACGAACCTTTTGCGAGGTAGGCGAGCGCGAACAAAAAACCCAGCACTCCATACAGCCAGACGTCATTTTTCCGCAGCAAACTGAGTGCGCACATCCAGGCCAGAAAAAAGAAAATGTAGAAAATTGGTTCCGGTTGAAAGTAAACCGCTCGAGGCAAAAAAGCCCCAAGACCGCAGGCCAGGACGATCAGGGGAGCTGATAAAAAAGAAAACGCGCGCGCGGAAATGATGCCCAGGACGACCAGGAAACAGGCCGAGAGAGTGAGGTTGACCCACTTTCCTTTCTCAAAAAACCGTTCGTGATCGGTGTCGCGAAATTTCGCGGCAAACCAGGGCCAGAGCGGATTCACGACTCCGTCCGTGTAATGCGGGAAAGCCCGCCACATGACGGCTGTGATGCTCTCCCCGGGCTGAATACCCTGCTCGGCGCGTTCAGCCGTGCGGAAGGCCAGGTTGATGTTGTGCTGCTGGTCCCAGTTCAGCCGGTCCCGGTTCGTTTGATAAACCAGGTGGGTGCCGAGATAGAAATACAGCCAGAGAAACCCAAGCAGAAAAACCGCGAAGCCTCCCCATTTCCAGTGCTCCGCGTTTCTCACACGGGGCTCAGGGCGTGTTGTTTCAGAATCGGCTGATTCGCTGGTCATATTCCGGATTCCAGGTCCCCGCGTTTTTCCTCCAAACGGCTGTTTGAATCCATCAAGTAAACTTCAGAGTGCTTGTATTCGATGAATGCGGCCACCTTCCTGGCGTCACTGACCGATTTCCTGGAAACCTGCAGTTCCACCTTTCCAACGTCCGCCCCCGGAAAATCTTTGAGCTTTTCCGGGCAACGGGTGCACACGGACAGGATCTTCGGGCGAAACCAGCCGGATTGAAATTCCACTTTTTCGATTTCAGAATAGTCAAATTCGACCGTGATCGGGTCTGTTTTCCGAAAGGCGCGATCCTTTTCCTTGAAGTGCAGTTCCGCCGCGTCGCGGCCGCAATACAGTTTCCCCTCGACGTGCTCATACCCAAGCGCGTCCGTCGCCGGGTTTTCAAAATAAACCGAAATGGTGTCGAAAATCATCTTCGTCTGCGGGGCGGGATTTTTACCACAGCTCTACGGTTTTTAAAAGAAAACGAACCAACAGGGTATGTTCACCGAACGTACCCTGTTCGATCGCATTGCGCCATCAATGTGCATCCAGCCAATTCTCACCCGTCCCTGTATCCACTACGACCGGCACGGCCAGTGGCAGGGCAGATTTCATCGCCTCGACCACGAGCGGGGTGACTTCGGCTTCTTCCTCCCGATGCAGATCGAACACGAGTTCATCGTGAACTTGCAACAGCATCCGCGTTTGGTAGTCGCCGTCTTCCAGGGCTTTCGCGACGCGGACCATGGCGATTTTGATCATGTCGGCGGCAGTTCCCTGGATGGGGGTGTTGATCGCGACGCGCTCGGCGGCGCTGCGCATGGTCCAGCTTCGCGAATTAATGTCGCGCAGGTAACGGCGGCGCTTGGTGATGGTCTCGACGTAGCCGGTTTCCTTCGCCTGCTCGATGGTGGTTTCCTGGAATTCCTTTACCTTCGGGTATTGCTTGAAATATTCCTCGATGATCTCGCCGGCCTCGGTGCGCGAGACCTCCCCGCCGAGTCGCTGAGCGAGGCCGAAGGCGGAAATGCCGTAGATGATGCCAAAATTCACCATCTTCGCTTTGCGGCGCATCGAGGGCTCGACGGCATCCAGCTCCACGCCGAAAACTCGCGCGGCGGTGGCCTGGTGAATGTCGACGCCGGAATTGAAGGCCTCGATCATCGCCGGATCCTGGCAGAGTGACGCCATGACGCGCAGCTCGATCTGGGAATAATCCGCCGCCATCAAAATGTGATTTTCATCGCGTGGCACGAACGCTTTCCGAATCTCGCGGCCCTGCTCGGTGCGGATCGGGATATTCTGCAAATTCGGATCATTCGACGCGAGACGACCGGTCGCGGTCATGAGCTGATGAAACGTGGTGTGAACGCGGCCGGTTTTTTCAAAAATCGAATGCGGCAGGGCATCGACGTAGGTGCTTTTCAGTTTTGATGCCTCCCGAAACGCCAGCAAATCCCGCACGATCTGGTGCTCGACGGCGAGGCCGGACAACGTCTGTTCGTCCGTCTTGTATTGGCCAGTCTTCGTTTTCTTCGGCTTCTCGACCAGTTTCAGTTTGTCGAACAAAATCTCCCCGACCTGTTTCGGCGACGCCACGTTGAATTCCTCGCCGGCCTGCTCGAACACCTTTTTCTCCATCTCCGCGATATTTTTCCCGAGCCCCTCGCCGATCTCCGACAGGATATCTGTATCGATCCGAATTCCTTCGGCTTCCATTTCGACCAATACCGGCGTGAGCGGGGCTTCGATTTCAAAAAAGAGCTGTTCCTGTCCCAGTTCCTTCAATTTTTCGCGCAGGATCGCCGCCAGCTGCCAGGTAACATCTGCGTCTTCTGCCGCATACTGGGCGATTTTGGCGAACTCGGGACCCGTTTTCTCCGGCTCCGCGTCGAGCGCGTCGAACATGTCCATCTGGCCTTCTTTCGCCTCTGAATCGTCGTCGGTGCCGAATACGTCGTCGTATTTCATCGGCGTATAGCCCAGAAATTTTTCCGCCAGGAAATCCATCTTGTGGCGCTGATCCGGCTCGATCAGGGTGTGGGCCAGCATCGTATCGAACAGGCGGCCACCGATCCGCACGCCGTTCCAGTGCAGCACACCGATGTCGAATTTCAGGTTGTGGCCGATCTTTTCCGTGTCGGGGTTTTCCAAAACCGCCCGTAATTCTTCGAGGATTGGATCATTCTCCACGCCGGACAGCCCGATATAAATCCCCGTGTCCGCTTTCCAGGAAAAGGCTGCACCTATGATGTGTGCGGTTTTTTCATCGAGTCCATCCGTCTCCAGGTCGAAACAGAACGATTCCCGGCCGGCGATTCGCCGAATCGCGTCTGCGCGGCCTTCCGCGTCATCCGGCGGGAAGAATTCGTAGGCCTTTTTCACATCGGCGATCGTTTTCAGCTCGGCAAACGCCGTCTGTTCCCCTTCGACCGAGCCGTCCGCCTGCTTCACAGTCGTGGAGTGTCCGCGACCCGCCTGGAAATCGTTTCCGAACAGCCGTTTGCCCAGCTGATTGAATTCAAATTCCACGAATAAATCTTTCAGCGCCCCGTCATCCCGCTCGGTAATCTCGATCTCGTCCCACGTCACGTCGACCGGCGCGTCGGTCATGATCTTCACGAGCTTTTTCGAGAGCAGGGCCTGCTCTCGATTGTTCTCCACGTTCTCCTTCTGCTTGCCCTTCAGCTCTTCCACATTTTCGAGGAGACCCTCCACGCTGCCGTAAAGCTTCATCAGCTTCTTCGCCGTCTTTTCTCCGATCCCCGGCACGCCCGGGATATTGTCCGACGCATCACCCCACAGGCCGAGGATATCCACCACCTGCTCCGGCGTTTTGACCTCCCATTTTTCACAAATCGAGTCGTAATCGAGGATTTCGTGCCCCGCTCCCCGCAATCCAGGTTTGTAGATTTTCGATTCACGAGTCACCAATTGCGCAAAATCCTTGTCCGGCGTGACCATGAAGGTTTCAAAATCCCGTTCCGGGTCTTCTTCTGCGCGTTTCGCCAGTGTTCCGATGATATCATCTGCTTCCCAGCCCGGGCATTCGATCACCGGGATGTTGAAAGCCCGGATGACTCGCTTGATCTCCGGAATTTGGAGCGCCAAATCCTCCGGCATCTCGTCACGGTTCGCTTTGTATTCCGGAAAAATATCATGCCGCGGCGTCGGGTCCGATGTGTCGAAAGCCACCGCCAAATGAGTCGGCGACTGCTTCTCCATGAGCTCGAGGAGCGTGTT
>JABDJT010000467.1 GCA_013003335.1 Verrucomicrobiales bacterium
CCCATCAAATGGAGGACAGTGGCGTGAAGGTCGGTGACATAATGCCGATTCTCGACGGCGTGAAATCCGAGTTCGTCGGTTGCGCCGTAGATGTGGCCTTTCTTGGTGCCGCCTCCGGCCATGACGACGTTGAATCCGTGCGGGTGATGATCGCGACCGTTGCCGGTTAATTTTCCGCCGCGGGTTTCTGCTCCCGGCGTTCGGCCGAATTCGCTGCCCCAAACGACAAGGGTTTCATCGAGCAGACCGCGGAGTTTCAGATCGCGAATTAGTGCGGCGACCGGCTGATCGACCTGCTTCGCACGGACGGAATGATTTTTCTTGATGTCGACGTGAGAATCCCAACCGCCGGCGTTTCCGGTGTAGCCGTGAAAGACCTGGACGAATCGCACGCCGCGTTCGACGAGCCGGCGGGCGGCCAGCAATTTTTCGCCGAAGGGCTTGGTCTCTTTTTGCTCGAGTCCGTAGAGCTTCTTGATTTCCGGGTGTTCTTTTTCCAAATCCATCACTTCCGGAACAGCAGTCTGCATTTCGAAAGCAAGCTCGTAGCTTTTGATCCGCGCCTGCAACTTGGCGTCGTCAGGATACTGAATTCCGGCGATGCGATTCAGTTTTCCGAGCAAGCCGAAATTTTCCTGCTGCTCTTTGGGCGTCAGTTTAGGGTCAGCCGGACGCACAAAGCTGAGCGGGTTTTTGGGATCCACTTTCATGCGGACACCCGCGTGCTGCGGCCCGAGATAGGACGCGCCGTGAGTGAAAGCGGCTCCACAACAATCCGCGCTCGGATTTCCGAGGACGACGAATTGAGGCAGATTTTTGTTCGCCGTTCCGAGGCCGTAGCTGGCCCAGGCGCCGACGGTTGGGAAGGCACCTTCGGTGATTTTCCGGCCGGTGTGGTAGGTCAATTGCGCGCCGTGGTTGTTGTCGATTGTCCACATCCCGCGCGCGATTGTCATTTCGTCGGCAACTCCGCCCATGTGGGGGAACCAGTCGCTGACTTCAATTCCGCTGTTCCCGTAGGCTTGGTAACCGGTCTGCAGGGGCAGGATCGTTTTGTAAACTTCACGTTTCTGTTTCGATGGATCGAGCAGGATTTTGTTGATGCGCTCTTTGTCAGCCGCGCTCGCGAACGGCGTTTCGTCCATCGATTTCCCGGCGTATTTATTGAGCATCGGTTTGGGATCGAAGCTCTCAAGATGCGACACTCCGCCGATGTTGAAAATCCAGATGACCGATTTTGCTTTCGGCGGCAAATGCGGTTGCCCGTCCGGCGGCGACCAACCGGCTTCCGCGGCCTCGCCATCACGATAAAGCATCCACGACAGCGCCATGCCGGTCATGCCCATGCCGGTTTCGCCGAGAAAGGTGCGTCGGGAGTTCATGATTCAGTTTACCGTATTTGATGGGAGATCGACCGCCGTCATCAAGCTACCGGTTTTGGAAAAAGGGATGTCTGGGAGGGCAGTTGTTTGCTAGGTTCTCTGCAGAAACCATGCCTTGCGAACGGATGATATTCCAATCGAGAATCCTTGCATGCCTGCTCGCGATTTTTTCCGGCCTTGCCCCGGCTGGAGAGATGAAGCCGGTGGCGAGTTGGGATTTTGATTTGACCGACGAAGGACCGCGGCCGCCGGAGTTTCCCCGTTTTTCTCCAAACAACAAGGCGGCTCGCTTTGACGGCGCGGGCTCGAAAATTGTGGTGCCGGATGAGGGCGAAAAGAGCCGGTTCGATTTCACCAATGGAGATGCCATCACAATCGAGGCGTGGGTAAACCCGGCCTCGGAGAAAAATGCGACAGCGCTCTACATCATCGGCAAAGGCCGAACGCACGCGCCGGGATTCGATCGCGAAAACCAGAACTGGGCGCTGCGCCTCGCGACCAGCAGCGGGTCAGCGAAACTGAGCTTCCTTTTCGCTGCGGCACCGGAGCCGGGCGACGATCACTGGGCGCGATGGACCTCGACGCTTTCATTCGCCATGAAGCCGGAGTGGCATCATATCGCGATCACCTACCAGTTTGGCAAGCCGGAAACGATGCGCGGCTGGATCGATGGCGTGCCAACGGAGGGAACCTGGGACCTCGGTGGGCCGATGAAAGATCCGCCAGTGGTTGATGATGATGCCGTCTGGATCGGTTCGTCGATGGGCGGAAATCCCGGCAGCTCACTCGATGGTTGGATCGATGCGGTCGCGATCTACCGTGAGCTGGCGACCGATAAATTCATGGCGGGGCGCTTCGAGCGCAAGGGAGGTCCCCGCGTGAAAGGAGTTCCGCTGAAAGCGCCGGATGTGGGCGATCTCGATCCCGCCGAGGTTCGGATCACTTTTCATGAAAACGAAGATCCGGCCACCGAGACGGCGCGTTGGGTTGGCGATTCGATGATTCTGCCGCGAATCCCGCTGCGCTACGATGATTGGGGAATCCGCACGGGCTGGAAATCTCCCTTGCTGATTCGAATGGCCTCGGACGTTCAGCTCCCGCCGGGGAAGCACGAGTTCCTGCTGCGCGCGCGGGCAGAGAGCCGACTTTGGGTTGATGGGAAACTGGTTTTGAAGACGGATCCGATCACCTACGTGCCGCCGAATGGCGAAGAGCCGGTTACGCCGGTTCGCGAAGCTCCTGCGCCGGGCGTCCGGGTAGCCGGATATCATCAGCAGGAAGAGCTTGGTGAGTTCGAGATTGCATCGAGCGAACCTGTTCGTGTCGTGCTGGACATGGTCGTCGGAGGTCCCAAAGCTCGAGTCGAAACGGGAGAAGTGGGCGTCGCCGTTCGTCGCGATGGCGGGGAATTGTTTCACGTTCTAACACCCGTCGATCGCGAAGATCCCCTCGCTCTAACCGACGCCGCAGTCGAAACGGAGCTGGCCAAAATCGAAGCGCGACTGGCGGCTTTCGATAATCAAAATCGCAGAGCGGCCGTGGCGACGCAGGATGCATTCTGGAAAAAGCGGCACGACCTGGCGCGGAATTGGGTAACGAAAAATCCGGCAGCCAAGGTTCCCGATGCGGCTGAGCATCCAGTCGATGCATTTCTTCAAGCGAAGGCGGACCGCGCGCTTGCTGCGAGCTCGGGTGAAAATGCGGCAAACGCCGCCCGATTCCACGACGAGGTTTTGCCCATTCTCAGCGAGAATTGCTTTCGCTGTCACGGCGAGAAAGATAAGGGCGACCTGAAGCTCGATTCGCGGGAGGACGCATTGAAAGCGATCGTTCCGGGCGACGCGGAAGCGAGTGACTTGATTGCCCGGATTGTCACCGACGACGAAGACGACCGCATGCCGCCCACCGACGAAGGTCTCGATCCGGCTCAGATTAAAAAACTACGCGACTGGATAGAGTCCGGCGCGAAGTGGCCGGCACGTCCGGTCTCGCCTGATGAAGTGGCCACGCCAAATTTGGTTTCCGATACCGCTTTTCTCCGGCGTGCCTGGCTCGACACGCTTGGCATCCCGCCATCCGAAACCGAGGCGGCTGCTTTCCTTTCCGACACCGATCCCGATAAACGCGGGAAGATGATTCAACGATTGCTGAATGACGAACGCTCCGCCGATCACCTCGTCAGTGAGTGGCTCGACCTGCTCGCTGAGAACCCAACCCTGCTAAACCAATCGCAGGGCAGCACCGGCCCGTTTCGCTTTTTCCTCCACGACTCGCTCCGCGACGCGAAGCCGATTGATCGCATGGTGACCGAACTGATCCTGATGCGCGGTGGACAGCACGAAGGTGGAAGCGCGGGGTTTGCGATGGCTGCCGAGAACGACGCGCCATTTGCCGCCAAGGGGCACATCGTCGCATCCGCGTTTCTGGGGATCGAATTGCAATGCGCGCGCTGTCACGACTCACCCTATCACGACACCACGCAGCGCGACCTTTTCAGTCTCGCTGCGATGCTGCAGCGAAAACCCGCGACGGCGCCGGCCAGCAGCCAGGTCCCCATCGAGTTCTTTGCGGACAAAACGGGAGACACCCTGATTCAGGTCACCCTGAAACCGGGTGAAGTGGTCGCGCCCGAATGGCCCTTCGCAGACATCACGGGGGCAGCTGACGGTCCGGAAATCGACCGCCTGATGCGGGAGCCCGGCGATCATCGGGAACGGCTCGCGGCCCTCATCACTTCGCAGGAGAACCAGCGATTCGCTCAGGTGATTGTCAATCGTCTCTGGCGGCGTCTCATGGGTGCGGGGTTCGTCGAACCGGCTCACGATTGGGAAGGTGCCAGATCCAGTCACCCGGATTTGCTCGACTGGCTCGCGAAAGAATTCGTGTCGAACGGCTACGATCTTCGCCACGTCGCGAAACTCATTATGACCTCCGAGGCTTATCAGCGCGAGGCCGTCGGCCAGAATCTCGTGGCCTCGCATGAGCGCCGCTTTTTTCTCGCTCCCGACCGGCGTCGACTCAGTGCCGAGCAAGTCGTCGATTCGCTTTATGCCTCCTCCGGGGTGAAAATGGACATCGGCGAACTGACTTTCGTCTACGACGGTCGCCGACAACTCGGCAACCGGCTGACTCTGGGGAACCCAAGTCGCGCATGGATGTTGGCGAGCCTGAATAACGAGCGGGATCGTCCCAGCCTTGCCCTACCGCGCGCCAGGGCGATCACCGATGTTCTTGAAGCATTCGGATGGACTGGTTCGCGGCAGATGCCGGTGGTGAAACGCGAGACGGATCCCAACGTCCTGCAACCCGGCATCCTTTCGAACGGCGTCCTCGTTCAGTCGCTTTCACGCGCCGCGATCGACAGCGAGCTGGCGCAATTGGCCGTCGATGCCGAGTCCGCGGAATCGCTGGTCGACGTGCTGTTTCTTCGCATCCTGACCAGACCACCCAACCCCGACGAACGCGCCCGATTCACCAAGGCCCTCGCCACCGGATTCGATCAGCGACTTGTCCCGGAATCGGAAATCGTCCGGCCCGAACCGCTGTCGAAGTTGCCGCAGGTGACCTGGTTCAACCATGGCCGCCACAAGGCCAATGAAATTCAGATCGAAAACGCCCGGCGTGTTCGCAAGGGGCCACCCCCTGATCCCCGACTCGCCAAAGAGTGGCGCGAAACCTACGAAGACGTCGTGTGGGGGCTGTTCAATCACCACGAGTTTGTCTGGATGCCCTGATCGATATAGACTGTCATGAAAATGAACCGCCGCGATTTCCTTACCACTTCAGCCGCTGCCGCTGCTTCCGGATTGGTCACCGGCCATGCGGCACCGCCGATTCGTGGCAAAGCCGAGCATGTGATTTCCATCTGGCTGGGTGGCGGGATGGGGCAGATCGACACCTTTGATCCCAAGCGAAAAGGCGATCCTAAAGAAAAAAAGCCAGGCTCCTACTACGAAGCGATCGATACGGCTGTGCCGGGCGTTCAAGTCTGTGAACACCTCGAACGACTCGCGCCATTGATGGATCGGGTTACGGCAGTCCGCACCGTTCACCACGAGGTCATCGACGAACACGCCGCAGCGACGAACCGGATGCACACCGGCCGCCCAATCAGCGGAACGGTTACCTATCCTTCGCTCGGTTCGATTGTCGCGCACGAACGCGGAGCGGCCTCGGAGGACGCGCCGCCCTACGTGCTGATCGGTTATCCCAACGTCACGCGAGGGCCGGGATTTCTCGGGCCGCGGGCCGGTTATCTTTACCTGACAGAAACCAGCGAAGGCCCTGCCGGATTGTCGCGGCCCGATGGAGTCACTGACGCGCGGCAGGCGCGACGGGAAGAATTTCTTTCTGTCCTGAGAAAAAACGCGGGCACCAACGATCCAAAAATTGCCGAATATAAAGCCGCTATCGATGAAAGCTTGCGCCTGAGCGGTCCGGGATTTTCCGGGGCGTTCGATCTCGAGCGCGAGCCTGCCACGTTGCGCGAATCATACGGAGGCGAATTCGGCCAGCGTTGCCTGCTGAGCCGCCGGTTGGTCGAGCGCGGGGTTCGATTTATTGAAGTGTCCCACAATCTCAATTTTCTCAACGGCATCGGCTGGGATGTTCACCACGAAGGGATTCTCGATCAGTACAAGTTGATTCGCGAACTCGACAGCGCAGTCTCGACGCTGATCACCGACCTGGAGTCGCGGCAGCTGCTGGATAAAACGCTGATCGTGATCACCACCGAATTCGGCCGACCAGCTGGATTTGATGCTCGCGGCGGCCGGGCCCACCAGGGCACTTCTTTCAGTTGCGTGCTGGCCGGTGGAGGCCTGAAACATACCGGCGCTTTCGGCGTCACGGATGAAATGGCTAAAGAGACTCTCGAAAATCCGGTTTCCGTTCCCAACTTTTTCGCGACGATCTGCGCAGCGGTGGGAATTGATTACACCAAAAATCTTTACGACGGGGATCGCCCCGTGCCCATCACCGATCGGGGAGAGCCGCTTCGTAAGTTGCTGATTTGAGTTTGCACGAACCAACAGGGTCTGTTCGCTAAACCAACCCTGTTGGTTCGTGGAGTGTCCCAATTCGTTAAACTGATTTCAAGCGCGACGGTTCGAAAGGGCATTCTTCCTGACTGCACCCGGGTTGATTTCTGATTTCATTTCGTTCTCAAGCCAGTCAAACTCCCGGTGCTGCTGGAAAAAGCGTCTGTCTCCAGCCCCATCCGCTGCACCATACTGACGAAGAGATTGGCGAGCGGCGTGTTGTTTGTTTCATCAAATCGCAGATGCTGGCCATGCTCGAATCCACCTCCTGCGAGCAGAATCGGTAAATTGTCGCAGGAATGGACATTGGCGTCTCCCATGTTGCTGCCGAAGAGAACCATGGTTTGATCCAGCAAGGTCGAGCCCGCTTCTCCCACGTCACTCAATCGATGATACAGAGATTTGAGCAATTCCATCTGCCGAAGATCGACCCGCTCCAACTGGGCCACCTTCTCTTTCGCGCTGCCGTGATGACTGAGATTGTGATAACCATTGAGCGACCTTTCTGACTCGCTGATTTTAAAAACCGGCGTCGCAAATCCATCGACCATCAGTGTGACGATCCGCGTCGAATCGCTTTCCAGCGCGAGCTGGGCCATACGCAGCATGAGATCCAATTTCGGAAAAAACTGCGCCTTATCGAGGATGTCTTCCGGTGCCCCGGCTTCGGTCACAGGTTTCGGTTTTTGCTCCCATTCACCGGCAGTGTGAAGATGCTGCTCCAGCTCGCGGACGGACGTGAGATACTGGTCGACCCGCTCGCGGTCTCCGTGATTTGTCTTCCGCTGCAGCGAACGCATGTCTTCGGTGAGTACATCGAGAATGCTGCCGCGTTCTTTCAGCTGGTGGAGCCGCCGCCCAACCTCGTTTTTGTTTCCCTGAACGAACATTTTTCGGAACAAAGCCGCTGGGCTGTCTTCAACCGGGAGCAACACCCCGTCGCGGGTCCACGACAGACTACGATTGGCCCGGTCGACATTCACGCCGAGATTCAGCGTGGGAAAACGGGTTTGGTGCCCGAGATTTTCCACCGCAAATTGATCGAGCGAGATGGAATTGCGGAAGCCGCTTCCCGTCGGATCTTTCGCTCCGGTTAGAAAACAGTTCTCCGTCGAGTGACCGCCTGCGACCGCTGGATGAGACAAACCGCTGAAGACCGTAAAATCGTTTCGGAACTCTTCGAGCACCTTCAGAAAAGGCGATGCCGCGTATCCATTTCCGTCGTCCTTCGGGAAAAACGGATCCGGGAGAACGCCCAGGTTATTCGAGATCAGCAGCATTCGGCGCGGAGATTCCGCGGTATCTGCCGCAAGCGATTCCAGGACCGGCAATGCCAGACTTACTCCGATCCCGCGCAGGAAATTCCGACGAACCAACCCTGTTGGTTCGGAAGAGATACCCTGTTGATTCGTAGCTGATCGATTCATTTTTGTTCAAGAAAGATTCGACTCTCCACCAACGAGATCAACAAATCCCGAGCCCGAAATCCGTCCGCTTCGCAGGCATCGAGCATCTCTTCAATTTCATCTCTTTCAGAAAATCTCACGCCTGCGCCGGTCGCGTATTGGGTGAGCTGATGGAGAAAATTCCGCGCCAACTGACGAGGTTTCGCGGCGAGGTGTTTTTTGAGTTCATGAATGTCGGCGAAGGTTTCGCCACTGCGAAGCTGACCATCGGATTCAACGAACTTGCCGACGTAGTAAGTGTAAGGATGACCGGCAGGATCGTAGCCGGTAATTTTTTCTCCTTTTTCCAAGCTGCGGTAGCGGTCCCGCCACGATCCCATGACATCAAAGTTTTCCAGGGCGTAGCCGACAGGATCAAATCGGGCGTGGCAGTTGGCGCAGGATTCGACTTTGGTGTGTTTGTCCAGGATGGCCCGGATGGTCTGCGCTCCGCGGATGTCGGGCTCGATCGCGGGAACGGACTTCGGCGGCGGCGGGGGCGGTTCGCCGAGAATTTTTTCCATGACCCACACGCCGCGCAACACGGGAGAGGTGGTGGTGCCGTTCGCGGTGTGTTTTAAAATCGAAGCCTGGGTGAGAATACCGCCATAAGGGCTCCACCCTGCCAACTCGACTTTTCGTAATTCGGATCCGCCAATTTTCGGCAGATCGTAATGACGGGCGAGACGGTCATTGGCAAAAGTGAAAGGGGCATCGACGATGTAGGTGATGGGCAGGTTTTCCCGGATCATGGCCCCGAAAAAGGCGCGGGTCTCCTTTTCCATTGAATCGACGAGATAGTCGTCTTTCCGGTATTCGGGGTAGAGGCGGTTGTCGGGAATATCTCTGCGCAGGTCGCGCAGGTCGAGCCATTCATTGGTGAAACCGTTCACGAAACGCTCGAATTTTTCATCCGCAATCAGGCGCTGTGCCTGAATTTCGATTTCGGTTGGCGGCGAATTTGTTAGTGCTTTGTCAGGGATTGAGTTCCAGAGAAAATGCGACAGGCGATTCGCTACGGTGTGCGGGCTGCTGCGTTGTGGATGATAGAGAAAATGGCGGGAACTGAGAAATGCCTGATAGGCGGAGATCAAAGCATCGCCGGGCGGGACGCCGGATTCTAACCTATTTTGGGCGAGTTTGAGGAACGGGGCCTTGTCCTCGTCGGTCAGCGGACCTTTGGAAAAACGTTTCCCAAAGCGGTTGAACAACCGCTTCACGTCTGCAGCGGGGTTTTCCGATTGGATCGAAACAGCCAAACTCGAGTTGTCGATCTTTTCTCCAATCGGCAGGTCGCCAAACAAAACGTGGTGAGATTCCGGCGGCCATGATTTGGGAACGACCGGACCCTCGATTTCCAGCCACTGAATGACACCGCCGCGATGCCCCGCCGGCGGCATGGGTGGGAAATCGTAGAAAAATCCGCCGTCAGTACGAATGAAGGGCACCGGCAAGCCAAGCAGGCTGTATTCAAAAGTCTCGCCTTTCCTGAGATGGATCGTGGTTTCGAAAGTTTTATTTTCCGGCTGCAAATCCATCCAGCCCCCCGTTTCCCGGACATCACCGGAAACATCCGGCCCCGAGGGTTGACGCGCCCGAAAGCTGATTGGCTGCGGCGAATGGGCAGGAACGATGCGGAAGTCGCGCACCTGGCGAACAGCTCTGCCGGAAAATTTCACGCGATACTCGCCAGTCCGAGGAGCGCGAAAATTTTTCGGGTAACCGAAATATGGCCAGGTGGCGGATCGAAAAATCGCCAGTTCCAATTTCGAATCGGCCCGCTCCTCCGGCGTCATCACCTTGAGATTTTCGTTGTTGAGCGTCGTCATTTTTCCGTCCTTTACAAAGAACATCGCTTCGCGTCCGCCGAAGGTTGTGAGGCTGGCGAAGAGGTCCGTTCCAGTAAAGCGTTTCTTCGTCGCCGGCGTTGGTTTCACAGACGGCGCGACGGCTGACAACAGGGCCGCTTCGGAGGCATCGAGGTAGGCATCGAGATGCACCCGCGACATATCGAGCAGCGAAGCGACTTTCGTGTAACCATGCGAGACCCGATCTTCGGGAAGGCGACTCTGAATATCGAGCTGAGGCAGGGCGAGCAGGTCACGCAGGCTGTCTTCATATTCGGAGCGCGTCAGACGACGCATCGGGAGGCGTCCATTCTTCCAGATATCCGCTCTGTCGGCTTCCCGCAATTTGTCTCCTAACAAGGCAACCAGTTCCCCGCGTTGCTTCCCGGAGAAATTCTCAGCTTTTTCCGGCGGCGGCATTTCTCCTTTTTCGACGCGGTCGTGGATGTGCGTCCACTTCGAAAAAACTTTCGGATCGGAAAAATCAAAAGTCAGTGCCGTGAGATCGAGTTCGCCTTCGGCTGTTAAGTCGTCGTGGCACTCGTAGCAATGCTGACTGACAAGCTGATCGATGGCGGCCTCGAATGCGTTGCGATTTCCCGGGTTTTCCTCACAAACAGCGCTTAGAGAAAAACTGAGCAGGGTGACTGTCGCGAAAAATTTCACCGGACCGTCACAAAATCGTTGTGGTTCAGCAGCACCGTGATGAGCCGCTCGCGAATGCGCTTCCCGTCACCTTCCGCATTCGCTTTCAGAAATTCGCCGCACGCCTCGCGTTCCTCCGCATTTGGCATCCGCCCGAGGATTTTTAGAAAGGCGTCCTCGAGAAATCCTTCGGATCCGGTCAGCTCATCGGCCAGCTTTTCCGCCGCCAGTTTCGTGAGCGGGCTGTTGTGCATCGCGAGGGCCTGATGCGGCTGGACGCTTTCGTGGCGGACGTAGCATTCTGTCACCTTCGGGCCGTCAAAAATCTGCACGAACGGCACGAGTTTTTCATGTGCATGGCGAAGATAAATCGACCGCCGCACCGATTTCTGCGCCTCGGTGTTCGGGATATCGGGGCCGCCAAAAGTTTCATCGAGCCGACCGGAAACCCACAGCAAATTATCGCGCACGATCTCGCCTTCCATCCGACGGCTCGGCATGCGCCAGAGAAAATGGTTGTCCGGATCGACCGCGAGATTCGTTTCGTCCGGTGTACCGCATTGACGAAACGTCGCACTCAGCACGATTTTTTTATGCATCGCTTTCATGCTCCAGCCGGATTCCATGAACTCCGCGGCGAGCCAGTCGAGCAATGCCGGGTGCGTTGGTTCGCGGCCGTTCCCGCCAAATTCATTCGGCGTCGGCACGATTCCGTTTTCAAAATGCCGCATCCAAATGTGATTCATCGCCACCCGCGCCGTCAGCGGATTTTTGGAATCGATCAGCCACGTTGCGAAGGCCGTCCGCCGACCCGACGAACGATTCGGATAATTTCCCTGACGCGGCTTAAACTCGGTCGTCACCTTCGCCTTCATTTGTTTTTCCGCGGCAGCCATTAATTTTTTCGCAGCAGCGATGTCGGCTTTGGCTTTGTTCATCGCCCGGGTCGCGGCCGTCGTTTTGGCCTTGTCCTTTTTCGCCTTCGCATCTGCCATCGATTTCTCTGCCTTTGCCCGGGAAACTTCGCCGGAAACGAGCTTCCATTTGGCGTTGGCAAGCGCCGCTTTTCGCTGAGCATCGAAAGTTTTCTCCGCCGCTGCTTTCCACTCGTCCGAAGCCTTTTTTCCGGCGTCTTCCAGCGCTTCCGATTCAAATTCCGCGAGCAAAGCGGCGTGTTTCAGTTTCTCCGATTCCAGTTTCAGTTCGACGGTTTCCCGCATTTTCGGATCACAATCCGGTGCGAGTTTTTTCAATTCCTCTTTGGCATCCGCCATCAATTTCGATTCCACTGCCAGCAACTCATTCCTCACAAATTCACGACGCCACGGGCGGTATGCCTTGACTGGGAGTTTCACCGATTCGATCTGAAATTCCCCACCCAACGCTGCCGGAATCGCCGGTGGGATCGGCTTGTCTTTCACGGGATACCGTTCATCGCCCGCCTCGAAGAGATACGTTTTCGCTTCGATCGAGGCGTCGTAGGCCCGCGGCAGTCCGGCTTTCATGATATCCAGCTCGCCCGGCACGCGATCCGTCCGCACCTGGTAAGATTCGAAAATCGCCCGCATCGAAAAATAATCCGTCTGCGGAAACGGATCGTACATGTGGTCGTGACATTTCGAGCAACCCATCGTCACCCCGAGAAACGCCTGCGAAGTGTGCGTCACCACATCGTC
>JABDJT010000491.1 GCA_013003335.1 Verrucomicrobiales bacterium
TCGTTCACCACCGTGCCGGCTGACGTACTCTTGCAGGCGGGTGATTCCCAAAAGTTGAAGCTCGTCAAACGCGACGCGAACGGTCTCCCGGTTGGCGAGGCTGGCGAAGCAGAGTGGGCGAAATTCATCCCGCCGACAGCCAAGGTGAAGGCGGAAATGGACGCGAGTTTCGAAGGGAACACGATTTCCGCTCCAGCGGATGCCAAACTTTCCGCCGGGGCCTGGAAAGGCAAGGTGGATGGACTCGAAGGCCTGGCCCGCGGTCGCGTGATTTCGAACCTGCCTTACACCGAGGATTTCGAAGGGTTTGAACTGAAAGCCGCTCCGGGAGGTTCCGTTCCGGGTCGTGAATTTGCCTACCCGCCGCTGCCGTGGATCGGGGCGCGCCTGAAATGGGAAGTCATCGAGCACGATGGCAGCAAGGTCCTTTCGAAAACGCTCGACCGGGTCTTGTTTCAGCGTTCCATGTCCTTTATCGGACACCCGGATCTTTCGAATTACACGATGCAGGCGGACATGATGACCGACGGCAGTCGCCGCGTGAAGTCGGTGGTGGGCCTGATCAACCAGCGCTACAACATTTCGTTGGTCGGAACCAAGAACCAGATTTCGATCACCTCGAACTTCGACCGGGTGAAGAAGGAATTGCCGTTTTCGATTTCCGCTAACAAATGGTACACCCTGAAAACGCGGGTGGACGTGAACGAGGACGGTTCCGGTGTGGTTCGTGCCAAGGCATGGGTCCGGGGCGAAGCCGAACCGGATGCCTGGACGATCGAATTCGAACACAAAAACGCGCACAAGAAGGGCGCACCGGGCATCTTCGGCTTCTCGCCGCAAAGTCAGAAGAGTGTGTTCGTGGATAACATTTCGATTCAACAAAACTGATAAACCAATTCAATTTACCAACAACAAAGAGACTCCACTATGAAATTGATCCTGAAACTCTCCTGTCTGTTCGCGATGATGGCGAGCCTGCTATTGCTCGTTTCCTGCGACAAAAACAGCACTCCCGACGAGCCGCCGGCACCGGAAGCCAACGAAGCTCCTCCGGCGGTTGAATCTCCTGCGCCAGCGGAGGCGGGCGGTGAAAAAGCCGATCCTTCTCCGGCGCCCGCGCCACAGGACAAGCCCGCAGAAAACGCCGACGCCGGTTCAACGGCACCCGGTGGTGGTGATTGGAAGCAGTGGGGCCGCGACGGCACCAATAACATGATGTCTCCCGCGACCTCGATTCCTTCGGATTTCACGGCCGGTGAGATGGGCGAAGGTGGAAAAGTAGAAGGCGCCAAGCATGCTCGCTGGGTCGTGCAAATGGGTTCACAAGCATACGGAACAGCCACTGTTGCTGACGGTCGCGTGTTCATTGGAACCAACAACGAAGAGCCCCGGCTCCCCGGAGTGAAGGGCGATCACGGCGTTGTGATGGCTTTCGATGAAAAAAGCGGCGAATTCCTCTGGCAGTTTTCGATCCCGAAACTCGGTGCCGGTAAGGTGTCCGACTGGGAATTCCTCGGAGTCTGTTCCTCCATCGCTCTCGACGGAAAATACGGCTACGTCATCACCAATCGCGGTGAAGTGATCTGCCTCGACCTCTACGGAATGAGCGACGGAAACGACGGCCCGTTTCAGGATGAAGGAAAATACATGAAAGGCGGCCTCGAGAAAATGGACGAAGTTTCCGAGCCGGCCGAAGTGGGTGAAAAAGACGCCGACATTGTTTGGGGATACGACATCCGCTCCCAGCTTGGTGTGTTTCCGCACAACATCACCTCCAGTTCTGTTACCATCGCGGGAGATTACGTGTACGCCTCCACCTCCAACGGAGTGGACTGGTCTCACATCAACATCCCGAACACTCTCAGCCCATGCTTAGTCGCGCTGAACAAGGAAACCGGTGAACTTGCTGCCGAGGAAGCCAGCGGAATTTCCGAGCGCATCATGCACTGCAACTGGTCCTCGCCCGCGTTCGCTCCTGATCTCGCCGGGAAGCCGACCGTGGTTTTCGGTGCTGGCGATGGCTGGACTTATGGCTATCACGCCACTGAATTCGACAAGGAAGAGGACGGCGGCGAAACTTTCCACCTCCTCAAGGAATTGTGGAAAGTCGATTGCTGCCCGAAAGAATATCGCTTTGACGAAAGTGGAGAGCCAATCAAGTACGCGACCTATCCCGGGCCGTCTGAAATCATCTCCTCTCCCGTAATTTATAACGGCAAAGTTTACTCCTGCATCGGCCAGGATCCTGAGCATGGCGAAGGCGTCGGAGCCGTCACCTGCATCGATCCGAGCAAAGGCACTGGCGAAGAAGCCGTCGTCTGGCAATTCAAGGAAGTCGGTCGGACCATTTCCACTCCGTCGATCGTCGATGGCCTGCTTTATATCGCCGATTACAGCGGCAAGCTGTTCTGCCTCGATGCTGAGACCGGCGAAAAATACTGGGAGCATGACACCCTTTCCCACATCTGGGGATCAACCCTGGTCGTGGACGGAAAAGTGTTCCTCGGCAACGAGGACGGTGAAATGATCATTCTCAAAGCCGGCAAAGAAAAAGAGGAAATCGCGACGGTTGAATACCCCGCCCCGATTTACTCCACCCCCGTCGTGGCGAACGGCACACTCTACGTGATGACCCAAACCCACCTCTACGCCTACGAAGGAAAGCAGTAATTCGCTAAAATCAGACCCCATGAAACGCTGGATCATCTTCGCTGTCTTCGTCGTTCTGGCGATTCTTCACCAGGATTCCTGGAATTGGGATAACGCCAATCTCGTCTTCGGATTTATGCCCGTCGGGCTGGCCTATCACGCGATGTATTCCATCGTGGCCGCCGTTTTCTGGTTCTGTGTGCTGAAAGTCAACTGGCCCTCCGATCTGGAAGAATGGGCGGAAGGCGGCGACGCCGAATAATTCAAGACCGCTGATTTTTGAATCAACAGGATACGTTGTTCGAACCAACCCTGATTGATCGAAACGCCATCACGAACCAACCCTGTTTGTTTGCCAAACCAACCCACTTTGATTGCATGACCGCTATTTTTGCCCAGGCACCGCCTGCCGCCGGAGAAGTCTCTGCCGCGCCCATTTATGTTCTCATATGCTATCTCGCGCTGCTGCTTGGGCTGGCTCTGTTTTCCGGAAAACTGTTTCGGGGAACTTCGAAAGATTACTTTGTCGCCTCGCACTCGATCGGGCCGTTCATGCTCTTGATGTCCGTTTTTGGGACGACAATGACGGCGTTCGCGCTGGTCGGTTCGACAGGGAAAGCGTTTCAAAAAGGTGTCGGAACATACGGACTGATGGCTTCATCGTCGGGCTTGATTCACGCGGCCTGCTTTTTCCTGATTGGGATCAAGGTCTGGTCGATCGCAAAACGGCATGGCTACGTCACGCAGATTCAATTTTTCCGAAACCGGTTTGAATCGAGTGGACTCGGATACATTCTGTTTCCCTGTCTCGTGCTGCTGGTGATTCCGTATTTGTTGATTGGCGTGATCGGTTCGTATCGGGTTTTGGGTGGAAAGGGGTCTGCCGGAATGTTTCCCAATTTGTTTCCGGAAGTGACAAATGCGGCTGGAGAAATTGTGCATATGGGAGGTGCCATTCCCGAATGGTTGATAGGACTTGTGATTTGTAGCGTTGTATTGGCGTATATTTTTGCCGGAGGGTCCCGCGCTGCCGCCTGGGCGAACACGTTCCAGACGATTGTTTTCATGGCGATGGGTGTGTTGGCGTTTTTCCTGATTTCCAAGGCTCTCGGCGGCCTGAATGCCGCAATCGAGCAGGCGAATGCGGCGCACCTGGTCCGAACTCGGAGCGAAATGGAGGTTGGCGGAAAATTCACCCGGGAGGTCGGGATTCCGCCACTCCAGTTTTTGACC
>JABDJT010000530.1 GCA_013003335.1 Verrucomicrobiales bacterium
GGTCGAGTGGTTCGGAGATTTCGGGATGTGGAAACTGAATCCGTTCGTGATTCATGACGGTTTGATTCATTCGCGGGTTTGCGACGACCTGGTCGGTTGCTGTGCGATTCTTGCGCTGTTGATGGACCTCTCGAAACGCGGCGTAACCGCGAATTTTTACGGCATTTTCACCCGGGCGGAAGAAGTCGGGTTTATGGGGGCAGTAAAAATGGCGAAAGACTGGTGGCTTCCGGAAGGGGTCCGGTTTGTATCTCTCGAAACGAGCGCTCCGAGGGGTGGCGCGGAAATGGGCAAGGGCCCGGTGATTCGTGTCGGCGACAAGATGAGCGTGTTTGATGACGCGGTGACGGCCGAATTGATTGATGCGGCGGCCGCCGAAAAAATTCCAGCTCAAAGATGCCTGCTGGATGGTGGATCGTGCGAAGCCACGGCTATGAATCTTTACGGCATTCCCGCTGCCGGAATGTCCGTCTTGCTGGGGAACTATCACAACTGTCCGCCCGATCGTGGAATAGCGGAAGAATTTGTTTCGCTCGCCGACGTGAAAGGGATGATCAAATTGATCACCGCCACGGTCGAGCGGATGGCTTCGGGCGGGAAACGGGAATCTGCGAAGGCTGCCATGAAGAAGCGGATCGAAAAACGGATGCGGGAGCATGAAAAATATGACCGGGCTTCCAAATCGAGCTGGAAGGAATAACTTTCGCGATTTCTCCGATTCCGCGTGGAGTGATCTTGCCACTGAGCCCTTTCCCGTTACCTTCACGGCCATCCAAATTTTCTGAAAATGGCCGCTGAGCGACGCAAACAATTTCCTTTCGACGTGTTCGAGCCAAAATGGCAGGAGCACTGGGACACGCAAAAAACCTTTTCGGTTCCGAATCCGGGCGATTCGTGTTTTGACCCGGAAAAACCGAAGTTTTACGCGCTCGATATGTTCCCCTATCCAAGCGGCGCGGGCCTTCACGTGGGCCATCCGGAAGGCTACACCGCCACCGATATCGTGACCCGATACAAGCGAATGAAGGGTTTCAACGTGTTGCACCCGATGGGCTGGGATGCGTTTGGATTGCCCGCCGAAGAGCACGCCCGCAAAACCGGCGAGCATCCGCGGATCAACACGGAAAACAACGTGAACAATTTCCGTCGGCAGCTGAAAAGTCTCGGCTTCGCCTACGATTGGGAACGCGAGGTCAACACGACCGACCCCAATTACGTGCGCTGGACGCAGTGGATTTTTCTGCAGTTGTATCACTCCTATTTTTGCGAAGAGGAACAGAAAGCGAAACCGGTTTCCGACCTGGAGGAAAAGGGACTCAGCCGCGAAGAGATCGACGAAAAACGCCTCGCTTACGTCGCCGAGGCTCCCGTGAACTGGTGTCCCGAACTCGGAACGGTGCTGGCGAACGAAGAGGTCGAGGAATGGCGGGAAAAAGGCCACACCGTGGAACGCCGCCCGCTGAAACAGTGGATGCTCCGAATCACAGCCTACGCGGAACGGCTCATCGACGGGCTGGAAAATCTCGATTGGCCGGAAGGCATCAAGTTGCTCCAGCGGAACTGGATCGGGCGAAGCGAAGGCGCAGAGGTGGATTTTGAAATTGAGGGCGAGAAAGTGACCGTCTTTACAACACGGCCGGACACCCTGTTCGGCGCGACTTACATGGTTCTCGCGCCGGAGCACCCGTTGGTGGACCAGATCACCACCGACTCACAACGTGACGCGGTCGAAGAATACAAGAAAACCTGTGCCGGAAAGTCCGATCTTGAGCGAACGGAGTTGGCAAAAGACAAAACAGGCGTTTTCACCGGCGGTCACGCCATCAATCCCGTAAACGACGAAAAAATCCCGGTTTGGATCGCCGATTACGTGATGATGAGCTACGGCACCGGGGCAATCATGGCCGTGCCGGCCCATGACGAGAGGGATAACGAATTTGCGAAAAAATTCGAGATCCCCATCATCGAAGTGGTCCAGGCTCCGGATGAATCAGATGAGACTTGTTTCACCGGAGACGGAACCGCCATTAACTCCGGCTTTCTCGACGGCCTCCCAACCGCGGAAGCAAAAACAAAAATCACGGAGTGGCTCGAAGAAAAGGGCCTCGGCAAGAAAACGATCAACTACAAGCTGCGCGACTGGTTGTTCTCACGCCAGCGCTACTGGGGCGAGCCGTTTCCGGTCATCTGGAAAGAGGACGGCCATCACTACGCAATCGACGAATCGGAATTGCCGCTCCTCGCGCCCGAGCTGGAGGATTATTCCCCGAGCGGCACGCCCGATCCGATCCTTGCGAAGGCGACCGACTGGGTGAGTCTCGACAGCGGCGCGAAACGCGAAACGAACACCATGCCGCAGTGGGCCGGCTCCTGCTGGTATTACCTGCGTTACTGCGATCCGAACAACAGCAATGCCTTCATTGGCGACGATGCAGAGGAATACTGGATGGCGAAAAACTGCAAAGACGGCGGGATCGACCTGTACGTCGGCGGGGCGGAACACGCCGTTCTGCACCTGCTCTACTCCCGGTTCTGGCACAAAGTGCTGTTCGATCTCGGCCACGTTTCCACGCCCGAGCCCTATCAGAAATACGTCGCTCAGGGGCTGATCATGGGGGAGGACGGCCAAAAAATGTCCAAGTCGCGCGGCAACGTCGTAAATCCTGATGATGTCGTCGCCGAGCATGGGGCCGATTCGCTGCGCCTGTATGAAATGTTCATGGGGCCGCTGAAAGATGTGAAGCCCTGGTCGGCGAAAGGTGTTGAAGGCGTTTACCGGTTTTTGGGCCGGGTTTGGCGGCTGGCGATGGATCAAAACCAGGAAGGTGATTGGGTGAAACGCGACCATTTCACCGATGCAGATCCTGATAAAGCCACCAACAAGGTCGTGCACGCGACGATCAAAAAGGTGACCGAAGACATTGAGTCGATGAGTTTCAACACGGCCATCGCGCAGATGATGGTCTGCACCAATGAACTTTCCAAACTCGATGCCGTGCCGCTCAGCGCGATGTTCAATTTGCTCCAGGTTCTGAATCCATTTGCTCCTCATATCACCGAGGAATTGAACGCGATTCTCGGATGCAGTGACGGGGAATTGGCCAACCAGCCGTGGCCGGAATTCGACGAATCGATGCTCATCGAGGACGAAGTCGAAATCGTGCTGCAGGTGAACGGAAAAGTCCGCGACAAGTTGATCATTCCGAAGAACGCCCCCAACGACGAGGTCGAAAAAATCGCAATGGAGAGCGAACGGGTTCAAAAATTCATCGAAGGATTGACCGTTCGAAAAGTCATCGTAGTCCCCGGGCGCCTCGTGAACGTGGTGGCGAACTAGCGCTGGTTCACGATCCAACAGGGTCTGTTCGATGAACCAACCCTGTTGATTCGTTTCCGGAGAAATCTTGCCGTTTGGCGCAAGCCGGATAGCCTTCGGGCATCGATACGAAGACGGCATTGATTCAGATTTACCGCCTTGCGGTGATCGCGTTGATCGCGTGGCTGATTCGCGATCACCACACTCGACTCCGGGTGCAGGGGGATCGCCCGATCACTGCCCATGAGGTGCGGGATTTTCTGCCGGAAACTCATAAGCTGAAACCGGACCCCGGTCCCAGGGCAGGGCTGATTGCATTCGACAAAGCGGGCAATCGAATCGGTTATGCGGCGCGGACGATGCCGCATTCCAAACAAATCATCGGTTACTCCGGCCCGACCGATGGGCTGATCGTGTTGGATTCCGACGACAAGGTACTGGGCGTGAAAATCCGGCACAGCTACGATACACCGAGCCATGTCGAAGATGTCCGGCTGGAGTTGCTATTCATGGAGTCCTGGAATGGCCGGACGTGGGATGAAATCGCAGCGATCACCGATCTCGCGAAAGAGGAAATTTGGGCCGTTTCCGGAGCAACCCGAACCAGTGAGGCCCTGGCTGAAAGCATCTCCTACCGAATGCGCGTCGGGACGGAAAATTCGAATCGTTCTTCGGTATTCGGCTTTCGCTGGCAGGATGCGGTTTTGATCCTGGTTTTGATTGGCGGCTGTGTTTTCGCGTTTGCCAAGTCAGAAAAGATCCAGCGCTGGCGCCTCGCCTTTTCGATCGGATCGGTCGGTATCTTTGGAATTTTGCTGGGCGATTTACTGGCTCAAAGCCTTTTGATCGGATGGGCCGAGTCGGGGATCCCGTGGCGGACAACCCCCGGGCTGGTTCTGTTTGCTGCGGCAATGTTCGTGATTCCGTGGATCACCCGGCAGCCGGTCTACTGCCAGTTCATCTGTCCGCATGGAATTCTCCAACGCTGGATGATGAAACTGCGCCCTCAAAAATGGCGCGTCCGTTTAGGAGAAGACCGGAAATGGGTGGCGCGGCTGATTCCGGTTTTTCTTCTGGGCCTCGTGGCGCTGGTCACGTTTTTTCAGCTTCCAATTGACCTCGCCGGAATTGAGCCTTTCGACGCGTGGCTGATTCGGTCTGCCGGCCTTGCCACGATCCTGATATTCACCGTTGGCCTTCTGGTTTCCTTTTTTATCCCGATGGCGTACTGCAAATACGGCTGCCCGACTGGACTGCTACTGGAATTCGTCCGCCGCCGATCCGGGCCCGGGGAGTTTGGCGTTCGCGACTGGACCGGTTTGGTATTCCTGATTGTCGCCCTCGGTCTTCACATTCTGTTGAAATGATTACACGAATCGCCGGAATCCTGCTGTTACTCACTGTGTCCCTGGGAATCTTATTTCCCGCCTTCGCGGAGCGGAGACTTGATTCAGAGGTGAAACAGTTGCTCCTGGAAGTGCAAACCGCACTGCAAAACTACCATGTGAAAGAGGAGCTTTATCCTAAATCAAAAATGAGCGGCGCCGGACTGATCAATTTACTGGTTGAAACCGGACACCTGGATTCGCCTCCGCAAAACCCATGGACCCGGCAGATTTACCAGGTTCCGGACGATCCCAACGATTATCTGGAATATGAAACCGACGAATTTGCCGAAACCTATACTCTGATCGCACGCCGAACTGGCTCTGATGATGTCCATCATATCCTCGACAGCACGGAACATCATTCGCTTGAATAAGGCCATGATACGCACCCTGATCCTTGCCGGCCTCGTTTTTTGCGGCCCGATTTTTGCCCAGCAATCCGCTGATGAGATCAAGGCGGCGATGAAGAGTGCCGCGGAGTTTTACAGGGGAAAGATCGCGCGGAACGGCGGCTATGTGTATTACACCTCGCCCGACTACTCGAAGCGTCTCGGTGAAGGGGTCGCCGCAGGAGATCAGATCTGGGTGCAACCTCCCGGAACGCCGTCTGTGGGATTGGCCTACCTGAAGGCGTTCCAGGCGACAGGCGACAAGTTTTACCTCGATTCGGCGGTGGAAACAGCAGAAGCGCTGATTTACGGGCAACTGGAATCGGGTGCGTGGACAAATTCCATTTCGTTCGATCCTTCCAGTGGCCGGACGGCCCAGTACCGCAACGGGAAAGGAAAGGGACGAAACTTTTCCACCCTGGACGACGGCATTTCGCAGGAGGCAATTCAATTTCTAGCGAGACTGGACAAGGAAACCCGCTTTCAAAACCAGGCCGTGCACGAAGCCGCGAAAGTAGCACTCGACGCGCTTTTGAATGCGCAATTTCCGAACGGAGCTTTTCCGCAGGGCTGGGACGAGACTCCGGCCAACCCAGGCGGCAAGCCGGTCGATTTGGAGGCCGGTTTTCCTGAGTATGACTGGAAAACGGAGGGCCGGATCAAGGAATACTGGGACATGTATACCCTGAATGATGATCTCGCCCTCACTGTTTCGGAGACGCTTCTGGTCGCGCATAAAGCCTATGGCGAAGACCGGTTTGCCAACTCCCTGAAACAATTTGGCGATTTCTTGATCCGGGCGCAAATGCCGGAACCGCAGCCGGGTTGGGCCCAGCAATACAATTACGACATGAAGCCGATCTGGGCCCGGAAATTTGAGCCGGCTGCCATGTCGGGCCGCGAAACGGAGGGGGTCATTGTGACCCTGATGCGGATCGCGGTGGAGTTTCGCGATAAGAAATACCTCGAACCGATCCCAAAGGCGCTGCAATGGCTGAAGCGGTCAGAGTTGCCGGAAGAGAAATTTGCGCGCTACTACGAACTCATCACCAACCAACCGCTTTACATGGAACGTCAAGGCAAGGTGTACACGCTGACTCACGATGACTCGAATTTGCCCAGCCACTACGGTTGGAAGACCGACTCCAGGTTGCGGTCAATTGGAGCCGCCTACAGGGAAGTGATGCAATCCGGTAAACTGCCGCCCATCGAAAAGATTTTGCCTCCCCAAAAGCCGGACCCGACGGTTGCTGACGTTCTGTCTTCGCTCGATTCCGAAGGGCGCTGGGTCTCGACTTTTCAGGGCGAGCCACTCGTGGGGCAGCCAAAATTTCAGCCTGGAGAAAAGTATATCGACAGCGCGGTTTTCAGTCGGAATCTCGGGATTTTGAGCGATGCGCTCTCTGCCGATTGATTCAATTGACCGTCAGGCGGTCAGGTCGACTTTTCTGCGAGGAGTTCCCTCAGCGTGGCCGGTTCGACCGGTTTTACCAAGTGATGGTCATAGCCGGCTTCGCGGGTCTTTTGCCGGTCCTTTTCCTGGCCCCAACCAGTCAAGGCTATGAGATAGGCGTCCTTGCCCCCCGGAAGTGCTCTGATTCTTTTCGCTGCTTCAATTCCATCCATTTCCGGCATTCCAATATCCATCAGAACAATGGAGTAGGTGTTGTTCTGAAACATTTTCACTGCGTCGGCACCGTCCTTGGCGGTATCAACGGGGTAGCCTTCCAACTCAAAAAAGAGGGCGAGGGTTTCAGCCGCTGTCTGGTTGTCATCGACTACCAGTACTGTCTGTTTCTCATCCTCATGATGCACCAGGGTTCCATTGCCGGCTGATTTTTCGTCTGTATTGTCAATATCCGAATTCGGAGATGGCAATGGTATCGACACGATAAATTTACTTCCCTGCCCCGGTCCTTCTGATTCCACTTTCACAGACCCATCATGCATTTCGACCAATGATTTAACGAGCGTCAGGCCAATGCCGAGGCCCTGGATTGAGATATCAGGATTCGAATGGATTTGCGTGAACATATCGAAAATCTGCTCGTGCATTTCCTTCGAAATTCCGTCCCCATTGTCTTCCACGAAAATTTCGACCGAATCCCGATTGGTTCGGCGGGCTGATAACCGAATTTTACCTCCCTCCGGTGTGTATTTCGCGGCATTGTTCAGCAAGTTTGAAAAAACCTGGGTTAGGCGGTGCCTGTCCCCGATGAGTTCGATCGACTCTTCCGGTATCTGCACATCCAGTTCGTGGCTCAACTCATCGATGAAAGGGCGGGTTGCTTCGACCGCATCAGCCAAAACTTTCTGGATGCTGGTCCAGTCAGGCTGCAATTCAAACTTTCCCCTCGTGATTCGTGAAATATCCAAAAGGTCGTCAATCAAGCGGACCATTTGTTCGGTCTGACGCTCCATGATTTTCCGGACTTTTCGGGATTGCTCCTTGTCATCCGGTGCCATACGCAACACCTCGAGACCTGTGCGAATCGGTGCCAGCGGATTGCGAAGTTCGTGAGCTAACGTGGCGAGAAATTCATCCTTTCGACGGTCCGCTTCTTTCAGGGATGCGGCGATTTCCTGTCGTTCTTTTCGCTCCCGATCCCGTTCGATTACTAAAGCGGCAGTATGCGTCAGCAACTGCACGGTTGCTTCGTCTTCGGAACTCGGTTGATTCGGTTCGGAGTGATAAATCGCAAATGTTCCGAGAACGGCCCCCTGCGCCGAAAGGATGGGATTTGACCAGCAGGCCCGAAGGTTGAAGCCGAGCGCCAGATCTTTAAAATCTTTCCAAAGCGGATCGGTTTCAATATCACTCACCACCACCCTTTCTCCGGTGAATGCCGCCGTCCCGCAGGAACCAACCTGGGGGCCGATGCAAACTCCGTCGATCGCAGCATTGTATTCATCCGGAAGTGCCGGGGCTGCACAATGCCTCAGCGTTTGCGTCTCTTCGTCCAACAAGAGGATCGAAGCCTTTGCATTACCGGGGGAAAGATCCTCAATTACCCGGACAAGGATGTCCATGATCTGTGGAAGCGGTGCGCCATTTACTGCCCGTTCCAGGGCCCGTTTCTGTCCTTCCAGAATGGCGTCGGTCGTCGCGCGCTGTGAAATATCCCGGAAATACACCTCCAATCCCCCGTCCTTGGAGGGGAATGCCCCGACTTCAAACCATCGTTGCCAGGCATCATAAAAAAAGCGGAAGTGGACAGGAATCTGCTGCTCCAATGCCTTTCGATAATTTTCCTCAACGATCGTGCCCTTGGTGTCGGGGAATAGCTCGAACATGTTTCGCCCGATCAATTCCTCCCGGGTCATGTTTATTATCGCCAGTCCCTTGTCGTTCACAGCAGTGTAATGGAAGTCGCCATCGAATGCTACGTATCCCTCGTTGATACTCTCCAGGACGTTTGCAGTTTCAGCCCGGAGTTCCTCTTCGCGAGCTTGAGCCTTCTGTCTCAGTTTTGCCAATTCCAGAGCTCCGCTGACTCGCGCAACCAATTCCTTCGAACTAAAAGGCTTCGTCATGTAGTCATCGGCCCCGGCTGCGATTCCTTCAATCCGCGCCTCTTCTCCTTTCCTGGCAGACACCAGGATCACTGGAATTCCCGATATATTTGCGTCCGACCGGATCTCGCGCAGCAGTTCAAATCCATCCAGCCCGGGCATCATCACATCCGACAGAACCAAATCCGGAGGGACCGATTTGATTAATTCCAAGGCCTTTCTTCCGTCTCCGATCAAGTTCAGATCGTAAGCAGGCGACAAGAGGCGTTCAAAATATTCACGCATATCTGCGTTGTCATCTATGACGAGAAGACGAGGTCTCGAACCAGTTCGAGCATCTTCGGAAACAGGCAACACACTCGAATGATCTTCAATCTCCGCATTTTTCGACGAACCCGGTATCCACCGGAGGGCTTCCTCTACGAATATTCCAGCACTCCCGCCGGATAAACCCGGTGATGCGTCTGCCACAATTCGGCCCTCATCCAGATGTTCCGACCCATACGGAATCCGGACCGTAAATACAGTTCCCCGACCTTTCTCGCTATCCACTTCGATCGAGCCCTCGTGAAACTGCAGTAATTCTTTGACGAGGGCCAATCCGATCCCAGACCCCTCCTGCGTCCTTCCCTGGGAGCCTTCCACCCGGTGAAAGCGGTCAAACAGGAACGGAATCTCAGATTTCGGAATCCCGATTCCAGTGTCCTCCACTTTGAGGACTGCCGAATTTTCCCCCGAATGCAGCCGCACAGTAATTTTCCCTTCCAATGTGTATTTAAACGCATTGGAAATAAGATTCAGGACGATCTTCTCCCACATATCGCGATCAACAAACGTGGGTTCGGGGATAAATTGACAATCAATCTCGTACCCCAAACCTGCGCCGTTGATGGTTGCCTCAAAACTACTCGCCAAATCCGCAGTCAATTGTGCCAGATCGCACTCTTCAAAGGACGCTTCGACACGACCTGCCTCGATTCTGGAGAAATCCAGGAGGGTGTTGACCAACTTGAGAAGGCGCCTGGAATTTCGATCGACTGTTTCAATCAGAGAATTGACATCCCCCGAATCTGACTTCTCCGATATCCAATCTCTCAATTCCTGGAGAGGACCCATGATCAAGGTCAACGGGGTACGGAACTCGTGACTGATGTTGGAAAAAAACGTCGTCTTCGCCCGATCCAGTTCTTCCAGAGATTGCACCCTCTGCTTTTCCTGTTCGAAGTCCTCTGCGCGGGCGATCCCCGCTGCGATCTGCGACGCAATTAATCGGAGGAATGAAGAATAGTCTTCATCGAGAGGGCGGTAAGGATTCAAACCGGCTACCAGAATCCCCGGCCTTTTCACCCGTCCGCCCGCCCCAATCGGAACCATCGCTGCCACATGTGAAACCCGATCCCACGCCCCCTTCGGAATCACATCAAACTTCTCCGACGGATCCGGGACGACGACGATATCGCCTCCTTGAGTCACTTCAATCACCGGCCACACAGGCTGATCATTTTCCACATCCAGGAACTCCGGTGCAGCGGGATCTCCTGGCTGAATTCCGGTGTGCCCCGCGAGCCTGAATTTACCGTGCTCCGGAGCCATGACATAGATCAACCCAAACGGAAGATCAAAGGGATTGCCCGCGAGCGCTTCAGCACTTCCGCGACAAACTTCTCCAACCGACTCTCCATCCCCACTGGCGACTGCCAACTCCCGCAGCAAAGCCAATTCTCGGTCACCAATCTTCCGCCGGGTTTCCTCTGTGCACGCACAAATTATTCCGCCGGTGCCTCCCTGGTCATTCGGAACCGGGCTGTAAGAAAAGGTGTAGTAGGTCTCCTCCGCAAAACCATGCCGCTTCATGATTAAGAGCAAATCTTCATCAAACGTGCCCTCGTCCTTCAGAAGGGCCGATTCCGCCCGTGGTCCGATCTCGTCCCAAATCTCCGCCCACAATTCCCGGGCAGGACGGGCGAGAGCGTGCTCTTCTTTTTTCCCGAGGATCGGGCGATACGCGTCATTGTAGAGATTGATGAACTCCGCTCCCCACCAAACAAACATTGGCTGCCGACAGGTGAGTACGATTCGCACTGCCGTGATCAAACTCCGCTCCCAGTTCTCCGGAGGACCCAATGCGGTATTCTCCCAATCCAGATTCTCCATCCGTTTTCCCATTTCGCCGCCACCAGCGAAAAGATTCGATATCACAGAATTTTGAGAAGACATTGGGGAGGAGGTGCTTCCACTTCATTTCATTTTCTCTTAGATTCCGAAAGGAATCAAGCATGCCATTCATTCCATTCCAGCCCTCGTGATCGTTGAATATTTTCGAATACAACCGCAACGCGTGGAACGCCCAATCCACTGAAGGATGCCGCTGGTCCACCCCTTTCGATGACGAGGTCATTCAGCAAGCCAAAAACGGCACCTGGTCGGTCGTTCTGACTCCCAACAAACCGGTTCCACGGAACTGGTTTCCCGATTCCCTGGAAGATGTCGACCTTCTGGCTCTGGCCTCCGGAGGTGGACAACAAGTGCCGGTTTTGGCGGCTGCAGGTGCGAATGTAACCTCGTTCGACGCCTCCGACGTTCAGCTTGAAAAAGATGCTGAAACTTGCGCGAAAAACGGACTCGAAATCGAAACGATCCAGGGGAATATGGCCGATCTATCAGCCTTCGCCGACGAATCATTCGATTTAATCTTCAATCCCGTTTCCAATGTGTTTGCCGAGAACCTCGAACCGGTCTGGCGGGAATGTGCGCGGGTGCTACGGCCTGGTGGACGATTGCTTTGCGGATTCCTAAACCCGGCATTTTACCTGTTCGACCATGAACTTGCGGAGGAAACCGGCGAACTGAAAATCATTCACCGGCTTCCTTACTCCGATCTCGAGTCGACCGTGACCGAACCCCTTTCCGCCCAACTCGAGGCACAACTCAGCTTGGAATTCAGCCATAGCCTCGAAACCCAGATCGGCGGCCAATGTTCGGCCGGACTGGCTGTAACCGGTTTTTTCGAGGACGACTGGGACAAAGAATCCACCGCCCTGCAGGGTTGGTTTCCGCTGTATTGCGCAACGAGATCAACCAAACTCGAAATCTAGAAAAAAACAGGCCATTGACCCCTAAGATTTGGGGAAATTCGAACGTAATGATAAAACGCGATCGATTTCCGAACCAACAGGGTTGGTCTACCGAACATACCCTGTTGAATCGAAAAGGTTGATTGTGGTAATTTTTTTGGATTTCGTTCTTGTAATAAAGGTTGAAATTTAATAAAACTTAACCGAAGGAAACTATTTCCAACTTTTTGTTGACTTTTTTTTGAACGAATATATCACGCGAGCGTCAAAGCAATCTGACAACGAGTACTGTGAGTGAAGGCGGACTTAAAAAACCGGCCCCAACAAACTAAGAGATATCGCAATATGCGAACTAGCGGCTGGCCTCCTCATTTCTCGTCTTTTTGAAACACGCAAGCGGGTGTCACAAAACCGTATGCCTGTGCGTATACTACTTACCCAACACATAACCACTCGATAAGATGGCTAACTTAGAAATGGACGGCGGAATCAAGATTTACCTTCGGGAGATCGGCAAAACCGATCTGCTCACCCGGGAAGAAGAAGTAGAGCTTGCTGACCGTATCAAACGCGGGGACAAAGAAGCGCGTGCCCACATGATCAAGGCAAACCTTCGCCTCGTGGTGAAGATCGCGCAGGACTAGGCCAATTACGGCCTGCCTCTTCT
>JABDJT010000549.1 GCA_013003335.1 Verrucomicrobiales bacterium
ACGTTATGTCGATCATCTGCCCGATTATCGCCGCAGTGAAAGCCAACAACGGTGAGAACTACGTTTACCCGATGACCTGGCGGCTGATTACCTGACCGGCTGGAAAAACCGAAGTTGATAAAACGAAGCAACAGGGTTGGTTTAGCGAACGAACCCTGTTGGTTCGTTTTTTCGTTTTCCGCTGTCCCGCTGCTTTCCATGTTTCGCTCGATGTTCACCGTGGGGGGATTCACCCTCATGAGCCGAATTCTCGGATTTGTCCGGGATAAGCTGATCGCCAATCTTCTTGGCGCAGGTCACCTGGCCGACATCTGGATCGCGGCTTTCCGGCTGCCGAACCTGTTCCGGCGAATTTTCGGGGAAGGCGCCTTCAACTCGGCCTTTGTGCCGATGTACTCGCGGAAAATCGAGGAGGACGGGGAGGAGACGGCTGATCATTTTGCGTCCCGCGTGATCACCCTGATGTCGCTGATTCTCATCGCGCTGTTCGTGATTTGTTACATTTTCATGGAGCCACTCATGGCGCTCGTGGCGTGGGGATTTGAAGGGAACAAGTTTGATCTGGCGGTCGCGATTTCACGGATCACGCTGGTCTACCTGATTTTCGTCTGCCTTACCGCTGCCCTCGCGGGAGTCCTGAACAGCCGGCGGGTTTTCGCTGCCCCGGCATTCGCTTACCTGTTTTTGAATTTTGTTTTCATCGGCGGAATGCTGGTCTACCTGCCCGAAGCCTTCGGCCTGAGCGATGAACCCCTGGTGGAACCGGCGCCGGTCACGGAAGTAAACGGCGTGGCGATCACCGATGACCAGCAGGAAAGCGGGCAGTTCGCGCAATTTTCCGAACGGCATCGCGAAGCTCTCCGGGTGCTGTCCTGGTGCGTGGTCGTTGCCGGCGTTCTCCAACTCGGCATCGTCCTTTTCGCTGCCCTGCGGCGACGGGTAAAAATCCGGTTCCGGGTTCCCCGGATCGATTCCGACGTCAAGCGCCTCGGACTCCTGATGACTCCCGGCCTGGCCAGCGCGGGCATTCAACAAATCAACCTGCTCGTAGGACAATCGGTTGCCTCTCTGGCCGAAGGCGGAAACTCGATGATTTACTACGCCGACCGGATTAACCAGATGCCGCTCGGGTTGATCGGTATTGCGGCCGGTATCGTCCTGCTGCCGGAAATCACCCGCAGCCTGCGGGGAAAAGGCATCGACGAGGCCCGAACCAATATCGCGAAGGGTGTCGAAATGACGTTGCTGCTGGCGCTTCCGGCGATGGTGGCGACGGTCGTGATCCCGCAGCAAATGATCTACGCCATTTTTGAAGGCGGACGGTTTTCCGCTGAGGACGCGCGAAACGCGGGCAATGCGCTGCTCGCCTTTTCCATCGGAACGCCCGCCTACATCGTCGTGCGGGTCCTGCAAACCGGGTTTTTCGCGCGGGAAGATACGAAAACGCCGATGCGCTTTACGATGATCACGGCCGGGACCAATATCGTGCTGTGCTATCCGCTTTTTCTCTGGCTCGGCCCGATGGGCTGCGCGCTGGCCACTTCGATCGCCGGTTGGATCAACGTGATTCTTCTCTGGGTGGCGCTGAAAAAAGACGACCTGCTCCGGCTCGGAAGCGGCGCGGTCAGCCGGATTCTCCGGATGCTGCTCTCCGCGATCCTAATGGGAGTCGTGGTCTGGACGGCGGCGCATTTCACGAAACCTTGGCTGATGGAGCCGGGGCAGTTTGTGCAGCGACTGCTGATCCTGATCGCGATCGTCGGGCTCGGGGTGGTTGCCTATTTCGGGTTCGTGTTCCTGACCCGGGGATATTCACTGGCCGAGGTGAAGGGAATCGTCCGTCGGCGCGGGAAAGCGGCACCGTCCTCCCGTGACGACGCGGATTTGTAAACCTGCTTGGTGCGGGCAACCGGTTCGGGTAGGATTTGCTCATGAAGAGCCACTGCCTGCTGACCGCTTTGATCCTGATTCCGTTTCTTTCGTTCGCACAGGAAAATCCAGAGCCGAAAACAGCGGAGCACCCGTTTTTCAAGGCCGCGGCCGGAAAGTGGATCGAAGAAGGAGTCGTCGTGCCGAATGCGAACAGCCAACCGATCGAGGGGAAAGCCGTTTCGGTGACTGCGCCCGTGCTGGACGGCATTTGGGTGCAGCAGGACGGCATGGCGGAGTACGGCCCGATCCGCTGGAAATACCGCTGGATGTTTCGGGTGAAAATCCTGGACGGAAAAGAGCAGATCTATGCGCTCTACATTGATTCGATGGGCCAGCAGATCCAGTACTTCGGCAACTACGATGCCGATGCGAAACGGATTCAACTGGTCGGTAAGCTTCCGGACGGCGGGGAAGGACGCTCACAGGTGACCATCCAGGACAATGGAACGCTTCTCATCCAGAGCGTCCTGGTCAACCCGCAGGGCGAAACAGGCGTCCGCTACCAGGCCGAAGCAAGGCGGCCGAAAGAAGAGTGAGAATCATTCCCCAGTACGAAACAACCGGGTGGGTTCGTCAATCAAACGCTCTCTGACGATTCTTCTTGCTATATTTAACCAATCGGTTAAATATTGATCCCCGCATGACTGTCACGCTCGATTCCACTTTTTCCGCTCTCGCGGATCCGACGCGGCGCTCAATCCTCGAGCGGTTGGCCGATGGCGAAGCAACGGTTTCCGAACTGGCGGCCCCGTTGAAAATGTCTCTTCCCGCTGTATCGAAGCACCTCCGCGTGCTGGAAAAAGCCGGCCTGCTGATTCGGAGGAAGGATGGAAGGACTCACCACCTCACAGTAGACCCGGCTCCCATTCGGGAAGTGACTGAGTGGATCGATTTTCACCGCAGGTTCTGGGAATGCAGCCTCGATTCACTCGCGGATTACCTGGAACGCGGAATCACAAAAGAAAAAGACCCGACATGAACGAATCACCGATCGCCCCCGAGCCCTCTGCTGATGAAGCGGCTGTGCAAATTTCGCGAATCATCCTGGCGCCAAGGCAGAAAGTATTTGCCGCGTTTTCTTCGATCGAGGAGCTGAAAAAATGGTTTGGTCCAGGCCAGTGTCACGTTACCGGCGGGACGATAAATTTTCGGACCGGCGGAATGTATGTGATTGGTATGAACGTCGTGGACGCAGGGGATGTGAACCTGGTTGGCGAATATCTGGAGATCATTCCGGGCGAGCGGATTGCGTTTTCCTGGGAGTGGACGAACAACCCCGCGTTAGAGGGCCAGGGCATCACGCGCGTCAGCATAGACTTTTTTGACGACGCAGATTCCGGAGGCACGACGATTCAACTTCGTCACGAAGGCTTTCTCGCGGCAGAGAGCACGGCAGGTCACGATGACGGTTGGAGGGGCAGTTTCGACAAACTGGATCGATGCTTTTTCTAATCCGGCAGAATTTTCCAGTCTGAAACCAACAACAAAAACAACATAGAAAGAATCAAATCCAATGAGCCAACAGACTCCCGGCAAATTTTGCTGGAACGAACTCATCTCCACCGACTCCGGTGCCTCGAAGCAATTTTACAGCAACCTTTTCGGCTGGGAAGTGGACGACATGGACATGGGTGATTTCACCTACTCGATGTTTAAAACCCCCGGTGCGCCGGATGGTCCGGAGGGCATGGCTGCAGGCCTGATGCAGGCCCCGATGGAAGGAATCCCCTCCCACTGGCTGTCATATGTCCTCGTTGAAGACGTCGAAGCCACTCTCGAAAAGGCCAAATCTCTCGGTGCCACCGTGGTGAAAGAAACCACCGAGTTGCCAATGGGCACGCTCGCGATTTTCACCGATCCACAGGGCGCGACATTCGCGATTTGGAAGGAAAAATCGTAAATTCCGGAATCGGAATCCGGCCGGAGACCTGATGTGGAGTCCGGCCGGATTGATCCGGAAATTGATCAGGACGGCAGGGTCAACCCGTCGCGAATCGGAATCGTTTTCCGCCCGGTTTCGCCCGGCTCGATTGTCATCCGGTACGGTTCCGGTTCGGACACCTCGCCCGTCATTTCGCCGTAAATCCATTCGTAGGTCTTTTCCATTCCTTCGCGCAACGTCGTGGAAGGTTCCCAATCGTAGACTTCGCGGATCAGGGTGTTGT
>JABDJT010000570.1 GCA_013003335.1 Verrucomicrobiales bacterium
GTTTGGCTGGGGACATAGGTCCGCCAGCTGCCGACGCCGTTTCCATGCACGTGGTGGGCGTCGGCGACGCCGATTCCCCAGACGGTCATGCCCTGGTTGAGAAGCTGGAGCCAGATGAATTCGCGGATGTAATTGACCTGGCTGCCGAGACCGGTGCGGGCTTTGCCAATGGAATAAGGGGCGTTGGCGAGAATGCTGGAGTTGCTGTAATTCTGTGATTCAAGGCCGTCGAGCATGCCACCGAAGTAGGCGTAACCGCCGTCGGCTCGACCATCGCGATTCCAATCGACAAAATTTTCGGCCATGTCGGGGTGGTTGAGATGAATCCAGCGATCCGGTTCTTCGCCCTGCCAGTTGCGCAGGGTGATCGCATTGAGACGCGGATCTTTTTTCCAGACTGGAGCACCGCCGTCCTGTTTCGTCGGTTCCGGTTTAAGCGGAAAGCAGTTGAAGTGCGCGCCGCGACCAGTGAGTTCCATCCCGGGGACGGTTTTCAAAAAGGGCGCGAGCCCGAGTTTATTAATGTGCGGCGCCCAGTCGTAGAGACGGTTGTGCTCGGTGGTGGGGGCGAATTCGATATGCTCGGCAGCGAGGTTGATGAGCCGGTCGTCGGTTCCGCAGGTGTTGTCGCCGCTTGGCGTGGAGTGGTTGTGGTAGTCGGCCGAAATCCAGCCGGGCGTCTGCACGAGGCGCTTCAGCGTCGTCTCAATCGTGATTTCCTGCCCGGGCTGCAGGTCAATGTTTTGGGCATGATGCGAATACTCGATTCCTCGCGTGACAATCACTTCGTACTTCCCGGGCGGGAGCGGGGCTCGGAAATCACCGGTTCCGGAATGCCACTGATCGACACAGCCGTGCGCACGATCCGTCGGTCCAAGATTCGGTGCGGGAGTGCCTTCAATCGGATTGAACTGCACTTTACAGGGAATACTGACACCGGCCTCGTCCTTCACGGAAAAATTCACGGCCGCCTGTTTGGAAAGTTTTAGATCCATCGGCGTCGATTTGCCCGCTTTGATGGCGATTTTATCCGTGACCGTTTGCCGCCCCGTGTCCTCGATGGTAATCGGGTATTCCCCGGCAGGGAGCTGAATCGAGAGTTTTCCATTTTCGTCGGGGTATGCCGGGACTTTTCCCTTGGCTCCACCAAGATCGATCACGATTCGGCTGGTCGCAGCCGGCTGTCCGGAGTCGTCGAGCAGGGTGGCCGAGAGAGTGCCGGTTTGGCCGGAATTCCGCCGCGCCGCGACCATTCCAACCGCTTCCGCCGGCGAACTCCCCACTGCGAAAAACCGTGCCAGCACTGCTTCGTCGCCGATGTTCAACTCCAGATCGCGCTGCTTGGGGATCGTGTCCGCGCCTTCCTCCTTCACCCAGGCGAAGGCGTAGCCGCATTTGTCAGCCGGATCGATCGAATCGGCCCAGTCGATCCCATTTACATTGCCTTTCGATCGCATTTGGGTCCATCCGTCCCAGACTGCCTGGATTTGCTTTTGCCCACTCTCGTTGCGCAGCGTGGTCACGACCAGCACACCGTCCCAACCGTCTTCGAGAATATAGAGGTGCTGCTTGTACAGTCCGCCCGATTTGGCCGAGGAAACCAGCGTTTCAATCACCGCCCGGCCATCCGCACCACTCTCGACAATTCGCACAAAGTTCACGGGCCCTTTTTGACCGCACGGCGTGAAAACCGTGATCTGATCATTGTTCGTTCCCCGCTTCGTGACGTCGTAAATGACTCCCGGCGTCTCGTTTCCGTCCCCGTAAAACACGCCCATGTTCGCCCGCCGGAGTGGCAGATTTCCGGAAACGACGACTTCGATTGTATCGTTCCGCAGCAGAAAATCTCCGATGATTCCGTCGGCTTCTTTCCCGCGCGGGAGCAAATCAAAATTGTCTTTTCCGATTTCAATGGCCTCGGCGGACTGGATGTGTGAAGTCGGAAAAAGAAAGCAGGCGAGGGAAAACAGGAAGGTTGGGAGAGGGGAGAATTCAAATTTCATGCCGGAGTGTCTCAAAAGAGCATTGGATGAGCAAGCGGTCGCCGCTCCATGAGACTGGCAGATTTGCGCGTGTCGATACGGAACACCAGCCCTCATCCAAAAGGTTAAGAAATCTTAAATAATTATTGCAATGGATGTTGTTTATCCTAAAATTATAAAAATTCTTACCAAAAATACAAAATATCCGGCTATGAACCTTTTCCGAACCAGTTTTGCTGTCGCGGCAGCCATTTCCTTCACGGTCCTGTTCACCAGTTGTTCCGATCCGCAAACCAGTGCGATCAAAACGCTGAAAAAAAACCAATATGAGTTCACGGCAGATGACTTCCTCGTCGCTGCTGCCTCTGAAGATTTTCAGGCAATGCAGCTGTTTCTCGACGGCGGGATGGAAATCGATGCGATCGATGCCGGCGGAAATACTGCCCTGCTTCAAGCGGCCACAAACGGTCGCCGGATGGCTGCGGAAATGCTTTTAAAAGCAGGAGCAGATCCCCGTCATACCAATTCCCTCGGCCGCACAGCCCTGATTGGAGCGGCGGAGAAAGGTCACACGGATGTCGTCCGGCTGCTTCTTGGCCGCGGGGCAGATCCGATGTCGAAGGACCTCGAAGGGTGGAATGCTCTTTCGGCTGCTGCATTCAATGGCCAGGCCAACACGGTCGAACTGCTCGCCGGTCACGCCGACCAGGAAATGCTCGACGATTCCCTGCTGGTGGCCTGTTTTAAAGGCGAACCGGCCGTGATCGATCATCTTTTGAACCAGGGCGCATACATCAATACCCGCAGCCCGGACAACCAGACGCCTCTCATGATCGCTGCTTTGCATGGCCACGAGGATGCCGTCCGCCTGTTGTTGCAAAACCAAGCCAATCCCTACGCGCTCGACAGCAGCGAAGCCACTGCCGCGAATCTTGCCGAAGCCAATGGCCACGAAGGTGTGCGCGATTTGATTCTCGATCCCTCCGCCTGGGGCAGCTCCGAGTCCGGTGACGCCCTGGAAGCAGAACTCGCTGAAGCACTCGACGCGTTGTCCGGCGGAAATGTCGAGGAAGTGCTCGGTGACGAGCCTGAAGATGCCGATCTCGGCACCGACGGCACGGCCAAACCAATGGCCGGGCTGAATGGCGCAACGATTCGGACGGAAAACGACAGAGAAGAAGCCGTTGCTTCCGCCTTCAAACTGGCTGGCTATCGCGAACAGCCCTTGCCGGTGATGTTAAAAGGAGTCGAGGGCGATTCCGCCCAGGTAAGGCTTCTTTCCAGCGAAGACGGAATCCCCGTCGCCGTTCGCGAAGGTGAACTGATTCCCGGAACGCATTACCAGGTTACCGGCGTTGAGACGAAATTCATTTCCAGCAAGCAGGGGAAAGGCGAAATGGTTGATGTGTCCCGTATTACCGTGGAAAACACCAACACGGGTGCCCGCCACCTCCTCGTCAAAGATGTGGCCGGACATTCGTCCGAAACCTACGCGATTTTGACTTCGCCCGACAGCTCCTATCGCTACGTCGTGCGGGCCGGCGATGTATTTCGCACAGTCGATCCAACGACCGGCGAGCGCGATTACCAGGTCCTGGATATTCGCCCGACCGGAGTCGTCATCAAAGACCTTGTCACCGAAGAAGTTTCTACCATCGCCCGCGATGGAATGGCTTTGAACTGACCTGATCGGAATCCCTGGTTTACGAATCGACAAGGTAAGTTTGCCGACTGGGACCCTGTTGGCTCATGGTAGGCCAATGGGAAGAATTGCAGGATATTGTATCGGGAGTTTGATGGGATTGATCCCGGCGATCGCCATCGGGGTTGCCATTTTTGGCGACTTGTCCCTGCCGGAGGGAATGGCTCGGCAGGATTTAACCGAAGCACAGGTGGATCAATATGGGGCCATCTGGAAATGGGCGACGATACTTCGAATTGTTTCGCTACCGTGTCTGCTTGTAGGCGCTGGAATTATTTGGCTCTTGAATTGGCACACGGGGATCAACCGAATAATTCCGTGGATCTGTCTTGTGCTGGGTAGTCTCGCCCTGAGTTTTCATTCTGCCGGTTTCAGTTTGGGATTTGAAATCGGAGTTACAATGCTGGTGGGCGTTGTCATGCTGATCGCCGCGTTAGCGGGGAACAATTTCGCCTTTTGGAAGTAAATCGGGTCTGCGTTTTCGCTTTCGCCGGAACGGTTTTGACGCCATCGTGACAGCGTCATGAAACGACCGGATATTCTCGCGCGACTGTCAGAAGCAGATCGGGCGTGGCGTCGAACGGGGGCCAGGGAAAATTTCCTCCGGTCGGTGAAATGGGGGTGCCTGATCCTGGTCGGTCTGGTGGCGCTGGATTTGATTTTTCAGCTGGGATCGAGCCTGCGGCTCTTATTCGGGCTCGCGGCGGTTTTTACAGTGGCAGCGTTTTTGATTCGCAATTTCTACGAGGCGGAGATCAAAAGCGGCTCGAAGGAAAAAATCGCGCGGCTGCTGGAAGATCGCGACGAATCGCTCGGCACGAAGCTGATGAACGTGCTGCAGCTCGAAGAGCAGGCGGAAGACGAATCGGCTCCGGAGTTGACCCGCAACCTCGCCCAGCGTGCGATTGATGAGGCCTCGGAAGAGCTGGAAGATCGGAAATTTCTGCCGCTGACGAAGTCGGAAACAATGAGTCGCACGGCGAAACGCGCCCTGATCCCGGTGGCGGCCGTAATTTTGCCGCTGCTGTTTTTCGGAGCGATCGCGAAGCGCGAATTCCTCCGCTACGTCGATCCGTTTGGTGATCATCCACCGTTTTCGTTCACGACTTTGGAGATCGTCACGCCGAACGAAGAAGGATCGGATATCGTCTACAACAAACCGGCCACGGTGGAGGTGGAATTTTCCGGCCACCGGCCGAAGGAGCTGTTTTTGACGGTGGAAAACGCGGATGACCCGAAGGTGGAGCCGCATGTGCTGCCGATGTTTCCGCAGGGCGAAAAGCGGTTTGTGCAGGAAGTCGAACGCGTGCAGGCGAACCTGCTGGTGCGGGCGCATACAAAATCGAAACGCACCCGGAGCGAGGCTCGCGAAATCGGCGTGATTTTGACTCCACAGTTGGAATCCGCAGTCGTGAAAATCCAGCCTCCGGCTTACACGAAGCAGCCGCCATCGGCGCGGAAAATTGACCTGACCCGTGGAACGGCGCCGAGCGTGTCGGTTTTGACCGGCAGCGAAATCGAATTTGTCCTGACCTCGAACCGACCGCTGTCGGAGAGCGGTGCGGAATTACAAACCACTACGAATCCAAAACCGTCGGTCCTGAAACTGACGCCCGGCGAAGGCGAAGCGGTTCACAAAGCAAGCGCAAAGCTGACCGCCGGTGAATCGGGGCGTCTGAAATTTGATCTGCGCGACGTGACCGGTTTGCCGGCTGACAAGGAGCTGGCCGCGAATCTCGTCGTGACGCACGATCTTCCGCCGACCATCACCCGCACTGAGCCCACGACGGACGGGTTCATCGTAGACACCTACGCGACGAACGTGGCGTTTCGCGCTGCGGATGATTACGGTCTCGCGCAGCTGCGAATTCACGTCGGGGTAAACGACAAATTCCGCAAACCGGAAGTGCGGCATTTCATCCAGGACCCCGTGCAGCGGGACGCGCTGGAGTCCGAGCGGATTGCCCCGCGCGAGATGGGATCGATTCCCGGCGATATCATTTTCGTCTTTGCCGACGTGACCGATATCCGGCCCGATCCGCAGATGACGCGGTCGGAGACGCTCAAACTGGAAGTGATTTCCGAGGAGCAGTACAACGAGTATTTGCGGCTCCAAACCGAAATCAAGGACCTCGAAAACAAATACGCGACGCTGCATGACGAGTTGAAGGAACTCGCCGAGCAACAGCGTGATTTGGCGGAGAAAGCGGCCGAGGAAGC
>JABDJT010000572.1 GCA_013003335.1 Verrucomicrobiales bacterium
CTACTACATGACCGGCGAAGATTTGCGGACTGGTGCAAAATTTGAGGACAACATTTGCCAGGTCACGTTTCCGATCGACGTTCACGCGACTGATCCGAAAAAGACGAAGGGAATCGAATCCAAGCCCTTCAAATCGAAGCCCTATCAAATTCCGCTCCGCGCCCTTGTCGCTCGGGATCTCGACGGTCTCATGCTCGCCGGTCGCTGCATCAGCGGAGATTTCATCGCCCATTCCAGCTACCGGGTGACGGGAAACGCTGTGGCGATGGGCGAAGCAGCGGGCATCACTTCGGCAATTGCGGCAAAGGAAAAATCACTGCCGCACGACGTGCCATTTTCCGCCCTTCAAAAGGCAGCTCAGACGCATGCCTCCCACTCCTTCCGCAAATAACGGGAGCACAACGGCAGCACATCTTCCGCTTTCCCGGAGAGAGATCGGCATTCCACTTCAATCAGGCCGGAGTAGCCGCCGTTCCGGAGCACCCGAAAACCCGGCCGAAAATCAAGCTGCCCCGGTCCCGGTTCCACCCGCGTGTTTTCGGCGGTGTGCACGTGACGAATCCACGGCATAGCGCCCGACATTGCTTCGGACGTATCCAGTTCCTCCATCTGCATGTGAAAAAAATCGGGGGTCATTCCAATTCGCGGGTGGTTGACCGCTTCACAAATTCGCGCGGCGTGACCCACGGTTTTCAGGTATTCCGTCTCGAACCGATTCACTGGTTCGATCAGCAAATCGAGATTTCTCTTCTCTGCTTCGTCCCCGAGTTCGGGCAATCGTTCTACAAGCAGTTGATCCATCCTGACGGCCTCTGATTCCGGAAACCGGCCCGGATTGTCCTCGATCAGGACAGGAGGCATGTTGACGCTGATTGCACCGAGATTTCCGGCAAACCGGAACAACTCGCCCAGCGATTCGTGGCAGGCTTTTCGAATGGATTCATCGGGGCTGCACAATGAGCCGGTAAACCCCAGTGACACTGTTTGAACCGGCAATTCCAACCGATCCAGATTTGCCAATGTCTCTTCACCAAACCGGTCCTTCATCCGCCCTGGGAATGCGATTCCGTCGAACCCGCAATCCGCTGCCAGTTTCACCCGGTCGACCACCGTTTTCCCCGGGAGAACTTCCAGCCGGATCGTCAGTCGATTGTCGAGCGTGACATTCATGCAAACGAATGAAGAGGGTGTGTTCGCAATACTTACCCTGTTGAGTCGAAGTCGGCTTGCGGAGCCGCAACCGACTTCATTGGTTCGTTACTCGGATTTTTCTTCCCGCTCTGATTTCATCGATTCGAGCATTTGCTCGATGGAGTTGGTGGGCCGGTTGCAGGTCTGTTCGACGCAAACGTAAGCGGTCGCTTTTCCGTCCTGCGGAACCATCGTCTCGATGAATCCGGCCAGCTTGGAGAGTTTGTCGGCATTTTGTTCCGTGCGGAGCATCACCACTTTATTGGGCAGAAACGGCTTCCGCAGGGCCGAGATCATCTCATCGGCAGATTCGGAATCGGTCGCTGAGACAACGACTTCATAACTCGGCCCAAAATGAAAATCGAGCGCACACATCGTTAACGGGAACTGCCCCGGCAGTTTTTTGACTTCTTCCGAAAACGCCTTGATCAAAACTTCGGCTTCGTCCGCATATTTCCCTTCTCCGGTCATGCGATAGAGCCGACTCAGATTCAGCAGGGAAACAGCATTTCCACTCGGGATTGCGCCGCCGTAAATCTTTTTCATGCGCACGATCAATTCTTCGGAGTCGTCCGCTGTCATGAAAAATCCGCCTCCGCCATCGTCGTCCCGGAAATGCTCCATCGTCATGCCAGTGAGCGCGATGGAACGCTCGAGATACCTGGGATCAAACGTCGCTTCATACAGGTCGAGAAGTCCCCAGGTCAGGAATGCATAGTCCTCAAGATGTGCCGTCAATCCGGCTTCTCCATCGCGATACCGTTTCAAAAGTCGCCCGTCCTCGGTTGTCAGTGTTTCGAGCACGAAATCTGCCGCTTTTACAGCCGCGTTCCGGTATTCCTCGTCTCCCAGCACCTGTGCCCCACGGGCAAATGCGGCGATCATCAGCCCGTTCCAGTCGGTCAAGACCTTGTCATCCTTCTGCGGATGAATCCTCTTTTCCCGTGCGGCCCACAGTTTTTCCCGAACAGACTCAAACCGTGCCTGGTCTTCTTCATTGAGCGACTTCCGCAGGTGCGGAATACTCTCGCCTGTCCGTTGCCGGGTGGCTTCATCCACGAAATTTCCGCCGGGAACGATGTTGAATGTCGCGTTGAAAAATTCGCCATCTTCTTTCCCCAAAACCTCGATGACCTCCTCCGGTGTCCAGACGTAAAACTTGCCTTCCTCTCCTTCACTATCGGCGTCTTCTGCGGAGTAAAATCCGCCCTCGGGACTGGTCATGTCGCGGAGCACGTAGGTAAAAATCTCCCGGGCAGTTCTCGCATATTGTTCCTTTCCGGTGACCTGGTAGGCCTCGAGGTTTGCGATCGCCACCAGAGCCTGGTCATACAGCATTTTTTCAAAGTGCGGCAACAGCCAGATCGGATCTGTCGAATAACGGTGAGTTCCGTAACCAACGTGATCGTACACGCCCCCTTTTCGCATCTCGGTGAGCGTTTTCTCGACCATTTCGAGCGCTTTTTCGTCACCCGTGCGCTGGTGATAGCGAAGCAGATACATCAAGTTGGGTGGAACCGGGAATTTCGGCGCAGCACCGAAGCCGCCGTGCTCGGCGTCGTATCGGCTGGCAAGCTGTTCATAGGCCGTTTCCAGCGTCTCCGGGGGCACACCGTCCCCGGGTTGGGTGACCACAAATTCTCCGAGCTTCAAAGTAATATCGTCGGCCACTTCATCAATTTTCTCGCGATCGTTCTCCCACGCGGTGCTGAGTTGTTCCAGGACATCCATGATCCCCGGAGTCATCCCCCGCTGGCGCTTTGGAAAGTAAGTCCCTGCAAAAAACGGTTTCTTGTCCGGCGTCATGACAACGGTCATGGGCCAACCACCGCGCCCCGTCATGGCCTGGGTGACTGTCATGTAAACCTCGTCGATATCCGGTCGTTCTTCGCGGTCCACTTTGATCGGGATATACTTCTCGTTGATCAGCTTTCCCACCTCTTCATCCTCGAACGACTCGTGCTCCATCACGTGACACCAGTGACAGGTCGTGTAACCAATGCTGAGAAATACCGGTTTGTTCTCTTTTTTCGCCTGCGCAAATGCCTTTTCCCCCCATGGCCACCAGTCCACCGGGTTGCGGGCATGCTGCAGCAGGTAGGGGCTTTTTTCAAAAACGAGCCGGTTGAATTCCTTTCCGCCATCTTTCGGAAGCTTTGCGATTTCCTCAGCCGGAGGAAGCGGTTTGCGGACGTGATGTTTCGATTCCGGTTCTTCGTCTTGAGATTGCACGGGAGAATAAAGGGCGAGGGTGAGAAAAAGGACGGAAACAAAGGCCGCCACGATGCGAATTTGAAGTCGTGTTTTCACGCAGGACCGTCGCACGTCTCGCTGAACGGTGCGAGAGAAACCGGTTACGGAATGGAGGGGCGGGAACGTCGGTTGATTCGGACACGGGAATCGTCTTAACTTCCGACGCCCAATCACTTTTCGTCTCCACTCCATGCCTGATTCTTCCGACAACCCCCCCCTGGTTCTCGTCCTTTGCACCGGAAATTCCTGCCGCTCCCAGATGGCGGAAGCCCTTCTCCAAAAGGCTGCCGGGGACGCCCTGCGAGTCGAAAGCGCCGGCTCGAAACCGAGCGGATACGTCCATCCCCTCGCCATCCACGCCATGAAGGAGATCAACCTGGATATCGGAGAATGCCGCTCCAAATCATTGGAAGAATTCCTCGAACAGGATGTGGACACAGTGATCACGGTTTGCGGAAATGCCGACCAGGCTTGTCCGGTTTTTCCCGGCCAGGTCCGCCGCTACCACTGGCCTTTCGATGATCCGGCGGACGCAGTAGGAAGCGAAGAGGAACAACTCGAAGTCTTTCGCCGGGTCCGCGACGAGATTGACCGGGTTTTTTCCGCCTACGGCCTCGGCCGGAAAGACGCGCATCCCTGAATGAATTTCGACGAAGCCATCGACTGGCTGTTCGGCACGCAGCTGTTCGGAATCAAGCTCGGGTTGGAAAACATGACCCGGCTGCTCCGGGAAACCGGGGTCTTTGATGATCTGTCCGGTCGAAAAATCATTCATGTCGCCGGGACAAACGGAAAAGGGTCTGTCTGCGCGATGGCTGATTCGATCCTGAGGGAATCCGGTGTGAAAACCGGGTTATTCACCTCGCCGCATCTCATTTCGTTTGGCGAACGGATCCGGGTCGACGGCGCACCGATTCCGGAAGCCGACACGGCAACACTCCTCACCGAACTGCGCGATCAAATTCAAGATTGGGATCCACATCCGACATTTTTCGAGATCACCCTCGCCCTCGCCCTGCGTCACTTCTGCGATTCAGACGTCGAGGCGATCATCCTCGAAACCGGTATGGGCGGGCGGCTTGACGCGACGAACGCTCTGTCCGCCGATGTTTCCGTGATTACCCAAATCGGTCTCGACCACCAACAATGGCTCGGCGAAACGATTCGCGAAATCGCCGCTGAAAAGGCCGGAATCCTCAAACCGGAAACACCGGTTGTCGTGGCTGACGTCCTGCCCGAAGCCCGTGACGTGATCGGTCGCCGCGCTCTCGAACTGGGTATCCCATTCATTGAAGCTCACCCGCTCCCGGCTGAATGGCCGATCGGGGTTCCCGGCGCGCACATGCGCGAAAATGCCGCACTCGCCGTCGAGGCCGTATGCCGAATTTTCGATGATCCGAGAAAATCCCCGCGCATCACCCGCGAGGCGATTCGGGACGGGCTGGCGAACGTCAGCTGGCCGGGTCGGTTTCAAAAAGTCGAAGCTGATTTGATTGTCGATGGTGCCCACAATCCGGATGCGGTCCGGGCACTCGTCGAAACGTGGCGCGATCAGTTCGGAGACGAGAAGGCGTGTGTACTGTTCGGATCGGTGGAGTCGAAAGATGTCGAATCCGTCCTGAACCTCCTCGCCCCGATCACCGCGAAGACGATTCTCGTTCCTGTTTCCTCCCAGCGGGGCCTGCCTACCTCGAACCTTCGCAAATTCGCGCCGGATGCAATCGAGGCAGATTCCGTTGCAGCCGGTTTCGACATGCTGCAGCAGGAAAACGGATTGAAACTGGTCACCGGCTCCCTGTTCCTCGCGGGGGAAGTTTTGGGCATCGTGGGCGGCGAACTGTTCCAGGTCAGCGAGCAATAAAACGAATGAACAGGGTGCGTTCACCAAACAAACCCTGATGGTTCGTTCCGGCGTTCAGGCGAGGTGTTTTTTGAAAAACGACAGGGTCCGGCCCCACATATCTTCAGACAAAACATGACCGGTTTCCGGCTCGATGAAAAAACTGAATTGATCCGCCGCACCCGCTGCTTCATACATTTTTTCGATTCGCCGAATCCCATCGCGAGCGTGTTCGATGGGGCTTCCCCGATCCGTTTCGCCGAGGTTCAGGTGCAGCGCACGGGGAGCAATCAATCCGGCCATCTCAGGCGTATCTCCGTATTCCAGCCAACCGGGCACGAAATTCGGAAAGCAATGCAACAGCTTCGCGTCGTGAATCGCGGAATAGGTCGGCAGGCAGCAGTTTCCAACCAGTGCCTTCAATCGCGGCTCGTGCGGACCAACCAACCAGGTGTGGGTCGAGCCCATCGAGTGTCCATAGCAGCCGATATTTTCTGAATCGACCTCCGGCCGTTCGGTGAGAAAATCGACTGCTCGACGCATGTCGAGAGTGTTTTTCCAGGCCATCGATTTTCCGTTCACGACGTAGCGGAGAAATTCATATCGCTCGTAATTCCCGCCCTTCAGCTTTTTCTCCGGATCCTGGCGTTCTTCGAAACAAAGTGCGTCCGGACACAGCACGACAAAACCTTCTTTCGCCAGCGCCACGCCGGTGTGATGCATCTCGGCTCCGTCCAACCCGGCCGGCTCACTTTTTCCCAGGTGCCACTGCCCGGCGTGCTGATGCCAAATCGCGACAGCCGGCGCGGCTGAGTTTTTATTGACTCCATCGGGAACCAGGAGCAGGGCCGGTACGGGATCACCGGGCTCGGCTTCATAAGTCAGCGACTCGATCCGATACCCGTCTTTCTGAATCATTTCGCGGGTTTTGGGATTCAGTGGACCCGGTTCGGGGAACTGGCCGCCGAGGCAGTCGACCAGCTTAACGCGAAGTTCATCAGGTTTCATGTTGGTGGAGGGCGAAGGGGAAGATTGAGCCGAAAGGGAAAATGGTAAACCAGCGAGCGAACCGGTCGCGGCGGCAGCGGTAAGAAATTTCCTGCGATCGGATTTCATGATCAGGCATCGAGTTGCGCCGAGATTTTTTTGGGAACAAGCAGCCGAAAGCTTTCCTCGATCCACTTTTCGAGCAGCCCGTCCGGCGGGGCTTCGTCGAGGGCAAACTCGGCGTATGTCCAGCCGCCTTTCCCGGGTTCGAATCGTGAATCCCGGGCGGCGAGAGCTTCGGCTTCCGGAAGGGAATCACCGAGTTTCAGTCGGATATCCCACGTATCGTCTTTCACGCCGAGGAAGAAAAAGTTCTTCTTGCCGGACTTGAACGAAAGATTGCTGCAAACCACTCCTTCCTCCGCTTCCGGCAGCGAAAGAGCAAATTTCCGGAGGTCGGTGATGTGCTTCGGATCCGGGTTCATGTGGGGCAGTCTGCCACGAATCGCCCCATCACTTCAATCCCAACAAATCCCGCGCCATCGCGTCGAGAACCCGGTAGTGAGATTCGTAATTCGCTTCTTGAGCCAAGGTCGAAGGCTTGCGGCCGGACGGCAGAAATCGCGACGCCTCCCAACCCATATAGACGAGTCGGCCCTTTCCGACCGGAACATCCGCGAGAATGGTTCGATTCAGTTCCCCGTCCCCAATGAGATTTTTTCCGTCGCTGACAAAAATGGCTGACGGCGCGGAGCTTGGGATCCACTCAAAATTCTCGAACTGATCCAGCCACGGGTGATCAGTCTGAAGCGGTCGTAGTTCCGGTTTGTCGCGGGACCGTTCCGGATTTCCCACGAGCGAATTGAAAAAATTCAGGCCGGAATCCCCGGGGAACAAAAAGCGCGGCAATTCCCGCCCGATCAGGAGCTTGCCGCCGATCTCGAGATATTTTTCCAGGATGGGGAATTCGGCTTCGGAAAAACCGCTCGGTTCCATTTTCGCCCGGACCGTATTTCCCAGCACGGCCACGAAATCGTAATCCGCATACTTTTCTGCTGGCAACCAGGTGCGTTCGAAAATCTCCACATCCACGTTCGCGTTCTCCAGGGCGAACTGGAGAAGCGGCGCATCAAACGCGGGATAGCCGAGCACCAGGGCCGCCCGCTTTTCCGGAGCGGGACGGGGTTCGTGCTGAAAGTCATCCAGAGAAACCTGACGAACCCGGACATCTCCTACTTTTCCGAAAATCGTCAACCGGCCAAACTGGCCGACCGGAACCTTTTTTTTCACGCCGCATCCAGCCGGGGCTGATTCCGGCGGGCCGTAGCGGTCCGTTTTGGTCCACCCGGTCTCAGCAAAAAGCGGCTTGCTGCGAAGGCGTTTCAAGAACGTCTCCGCCCCGGCTTCGCCCGCTTCGACCGACCAGTGCCAATTTCCAGCAGCCTCAAAGTCGACCGGCTTTTCCGGCAGGACGTCGCCCGGCAAACCGGTTTCGTGGACGAACAGGTTATTTCGAATCACGCGTTTCGTCCCCTTGCTCATCGATTTTCCCCACCCGGCTCCGTAATAGCCCCGCCACGGTGCGACTTTCATGAAAGCGCTGTTCCCCTCGAAAACCATCGGCTCCCACGCCGGACTGCCATGATCACCCGCCACCCGGCCAAACGTGGTGATCGGACCCTCGACCGGCTGCTGGTAAAGCACTTCGCCGCGCAAATCGAAGACGTTGTTCTTCACAACCAGTCCCCCGCCCATTTGCTTGTTGCCGGATTCATCGATCGTCTTTTGTCGGCCTTTCCCGACTCCGTAGGCGAGCGCGCTGAGCACATCGGAAATCCGGCAGTCGCGCAATTCAAACGACCCGGTCATCGTCCCGTCAAATCGCGTGCGACAGGTCACGAAAAAGCCGTCGTCGCTCACGTCATCGAGAAAACTGTGGTGAATCCGGCAATCCTCGACATTCCCGACGAAAACGCCATCCACGCAGTCGGTGAACTCACAAAACGCGAATTCGAAATCGCGATCGTACCGCGCGGGCGGATTCCAGCCGCCGCCGGCTGAAACGATTCGCGCTTCGATCGAGCGGTATTTCAGGCTCCAACGCCACAGCCACGGACAGGCAATCCCGCGGAAAGCACAATCCACGCAACGCAAGCCACTCGTCGTTTCGATTCGCAGCGCGGACGACCCGCCGTAGCTCGTCACGCCGTCGAGCGTGATGTTCGAACAATCCACCAGGTTGATCGTCCCCTCACGCGATCCCCGCGTGACCAGATCGCGCAACACGACGTGCGACGCACCATTCAAGGTCACGGTCGATTTTCCGGGCCCGGCAATCGAGAGCCGCAGTTTCCGCGGATCGGTCTCCCCCCGGTAATTCCGGTCACCGCGGGTCGGCTGCTCGGTGTGGGCCAGGCGAACGTGAATTTTCCCGGACTCCACATCGTAAAATACGCCGGGGCCGCAATACAAACCGGTCCCCTTTTCCGACTTCGGGCCTTCCAGTTTTTGAAACAGGTGATTGTCACTTTGAAGACAGGTCCGAAATCGATATCCGTGCAGCGGAATCATCGAGTCGGTGAAATTCCCCAGCAGATTCGTCCGGCCTTCCGCGATCGTTCCCAGGCCGGGATACGGATTCGTCGACACAAACTCGCCGTTCTCCAACGGCTGCCAGGCCGATTCCGGTGAATCAAAAAAATCAGGGATTCCTCCGTCGAGGACCGCCAGTTCACCGGGATAGGACATCACGGTTACCGGATTGGCGGCGGTGCCACGGCTGCGAATCTCTACATTTTCGTGATACAC
>JABDJT010000585.1 GCA_013003335.1 Verrucomicrobiales bacterium
CCATCGATTTGTACAAGCCAACTCTAACCGCAATGAACCGGTGGGGCGTACGAAACGTTCCGATTGAAGTCGTGGAATGGGGCTGCTACGAAAAAAGCCGGGAAATTCTCGCCGGTCGTGTGCATAAGCGGGAGGCCTATCACGTTCGTGAAATGCACCGCGCCATCGTCGAAAAACGGCAGTCCAAGAAAGTGAAACGGATGCCGATCCAGAAATCTCTCGACACCGAGCAGGTTTCCATGCCGGTAGAACCCGGAATTCCCGGTCCCCTCGCCACGAACGCCTGACCGGATTGCATGACCAAAGCGGAGCGTGCTGCGTATGTCGCCTCGAAACTGGCGGAATTGTACCCCGAGACGCCGATTCCCCTCGACCACAAGGATTCGTATACCCTGTTGATTGCTGTTTTGCTCTCGGCTCAGTGTACCGATGAGCGGGTCAATCTGGTTACGCCGGCCCTTTTCAAAAAAGCGGATACCCCTCAAAAGATGGCAAAACTGTCGGTGGATGAAATCCGTGAAATCATTCGCCCGTGCGGTCTTTCCCCTCAAAAATCAAAGGCAATTCACCGGCTTTCGGAGATGCTGATCGAATTACACAGAGGAAAGGTCCCGGCAGATTTTGAATCCCTGGAAGCCCTGCCGGGAGTCGGACATAAAACAGCCTCGGTCGTAATGAGCCAGGCATTCGGAGTCCCTGCATTTCCGGTCGATACTCATATTCATCGTCTCGCTCAACGATGGAAATTGACCAACGGCAAGAATGTCACTCAAACCGAGAAAGATTTGAAACGGGCGTTTCCGGAATCCGAGTGGAATGCCCTGCACTTGCGAATCATCTTTTACGGGCGGGAACATTGCACGGCACGCGCGTGTGACGGCACAGTCTGCGAGATCTGCCGCACCCTTTACCCGGATCGAAAACGGGCGGTGAAAACGAAAAAGGCCTAGACCGGAGTCACGCCCTTGGTGAGCAACAGGTTGCCGTATTTTGCCGTATCTCCGGTCATGACGACTGCAAAAGCTTTTTTTGCCGCCTCGTAAAACGCAAACCGATCCATTTTTTCGATAGCCGGGGTTCCCGGGGCGTGCCGGTCCATGACTTCGCGGTAGGCCGCTTCGACTGCCGGATCGGCTTCATCTCCGGCGACCGGAGCCATCATCGCCGTCGGTGCTTCGATGAAGGAGTCGAGTTCGAACAGGGGCAGAATTCCATCCAGCAAATCCGGAATCAGCAATCCGTCCGCTCGCAGCGTCAACTCAGTTACGGATTCTCCGGGAAAGTGGGCGTCTGCCAGCACGATCGTATCCCCGTGACCCATTCGGCACAGCGTTGCCAACAAGTCCGGACTCAAGAGAGATGAAATTCCTTTCAGCATTCCGGGATTCTGCGACAGCACGGTTTTCGAATCAACCCTGTTGGTTCGGCAAACCAACCCTGTTGCATCGATTTCTCAATACCGCCGCCAGAGGGATGGCAGAAACAAAACCAAGATAGCGAAAATCTCGAGGCGGCCGATTACCATGAGCAAGCTCAACAAAATCAGCGTGTAGGGGTGCAGAAAAGCAAAGTTATCGGTTGGCCCCACAGCATCAAATCCCGGTCCGGTGTTGAAAAGCGTCGCGAAAACACTTCCGAAAACGGACAGCAATTCCAGTTCAGATTCGAAAAGAGCGACCAGGAGACCGGCAAACAGGACAATGATAAAGGAAAGAGCGAGGAACAGGGATGTTGTAACAAAAACGGTTTTGTCCGGTGCCACGCCGTTCAGAGTGGTCCGGAAAACCTGGTTGGGCCGGTAAAGTTGAATCAGTTCCTGCCGGGCGATTTTCAGAAACAGGATAATTCGGTTCATTTTCACACCCCCCGCTGTGGACCCGGCGCAACCGCCGATCACCATGAGAACGATGAGCATCATCCGGGAAAACAGCGGCCATTGATCGTAGTCGCCGACGGCATAACCGGTGGTGGTGCTGATCGATATGACATTGAAGAAGGTTTCGTGAATCGCCTGCCCGTAGGACATGTCGTCCTTCACCAGCAACAGGTCGAGGCCGATTGCGAGACATGCGCAAAGCAGCAGGATCAGGTAGAATTTAGCCTCCTCTTCCGATTTGACCCGCTTGGTTTTGCGCTGCGCGATGAATACATACAACATGAAACTGATACCCCCGAGCAGCATGAAAACGGAAATCCACATCTCGATTGCGATGTTGTCGTAGTGCCCGATACTCGCGTTCTTCGGGCTGAACCCCCCGGTCGCGACGGTGGTCATGGCGTGACAGATCGCCTCGAAAGGCGGCATCCCCAGGAAACCCAGTCCGAGCGCGCAAACGATCGTGAGGGCGAGGTAAATTCGGACCAGGACAGCGGCGATATCGCGAATTCGCGAGACCCCGGAGTCCGAGATGTTCAGGCTTGATTCGTGCTGCATCAGAGACCGGCTGCCGACTCCGAGAAAGGAAAGAACGGCCACGAACAAAACCAGGATTCCAATTCCGCCCAACCACTGGGTGAAAGACCGCCACAAAAGGATTCCGTTCGGGAACGATTCGATATCCGTCATAATGGTGGAACCGGTGGTCGTGATTCCTGAGGTCGATTCAAAAATTGCGTGAACAACTGACAATCCGGGGTCGCAGAAGAGATAGGGGATCGCTCCGAAAACAGCCGCGAGAATCCATCCGAGCCCCACGATGACAATCGCTTCGCGGCGCATGATTTCTCTTCCACCACCCCAACCGATCGCAGCGAGGGTGCCGCCGCAGCCAACGGAAATGGCCAGCCCAATCAGCAGAGCGCGGATAGCTGAATGTTCATCGGGGTCACCGGTTTTGGCAAAGAATTCAAGGTCGATCCAGGCATAGAGAGCGCAGACTCCCATGGCCAACCCGATAAGGGTGATCAGGATGCCGAGTATTTTTGCCAGGATGCGAAAATTCATCGGGCGCTCAGGCGGAGACCAGTTTCAGGAAACTCTTTTTCGCTTTTGGGGACACGACCGCGTAGAGATGATCACCCGCGACGATCTTGTCATCCGCGGACGGAACCATGGCTCGAATTCCATGGAGCAGGGCCACCAGGATGCAGTCGGGCGGCCATTCAATTTCTTTGACGTGGGCTCCGGCTGCGGGCGAACCAACATCGACGCTGGCTTCGATTAACTCCCCGACATCGAGCTTCTGCAGCAAATGCCAGCGATCTGATGTGATAAATCGCATCAAATCCCGGCGAGTTGCATCGCGAGGGCTTACGGCGGCGCGAATTCCGATGTCATCGCTGAAATCCATCAGCGCATCCGCGTAATCCGCGCGGTGAATCAGAGTCAGGCAATGTTTTGTCCCGAGACTGTGCGCCTGGAGGCAGGTCATCACGTTATCCTCATCGACTGTCGACGTGGCGATAAAAAAATCAGCATCGCCGACACGTTCCTCCTTCAGTTCCGAGAGGGAGGTCGCGTCCGCATTCAAAACGGTTGCCTTCGTCAGAGAGTCGGTCAATTCCGCGCACCGTTCTGCATCAGACTCGAAAATCCGGATCCGGCAGTTCCAGCTTTCCAGGTTTTGAGCCAGAGAGAAACCGTACTCACCGCCACCGAAAATTACGACATTCGCTTCCTGTCCCTTGCCATCATTGGTGAGTTGCACGGCCATTTCGTGAAGCCGTGATGGCTCTCCAAACAGCGTGATTCGGTCTCCTCCTTTCAACTCGTCTGTGGCCGAAGGAATCCATGATTCGCCGTCGCGAATGATTGCACCGATTCGTACGCGAGGCGGGAAAGCCAATTCGCTGAGCGGTTTGCCCGCCATCTTGCAGTCTTCCGGAATTTCAATTTGCTGCAACTCGATGTAGCCCCGCGCAATTTCTTCGACGAGCGGCGCATCGGGGTTTCGAACGAATTTTGCCAGCTCCACCGACGCCAGACGTTCGGAACTGAACAGGTAATCAATTTGAAAATGGCTGCGAAAATCGAACAGGAAATCCTCCCGTTGCAGACCCGGATGGGCGCGGCAAATCGATTGCCCGGCTCCAAGCGATTTGGCAATTGATGAGGAAACCAGGTTGATATTGTTGTCACTGGTCAGGGCAAAAAACAGGTCACATTCCGGCGCACCGGCGTCCAGGAGAGTGTTTACCGATGAACCATCGCCATTCAGAACTCTCGCGTCGAGGCGGCGGTCCAACTCGGTTGCAATCTGCTCGTCCGCTTCGATGACGCAAATCGAGTGGCTGTCATTCGAAAGCGACAGAGCCATGTGACGACCGATTTCACCGGCCCCGACGATTATGATCTTCATAAAGAACGCGGGCGAAGTCCGAATCTCTGACTTCCCTTGGGAAAAAGGTAAAGCGGGTTGGTGGGTGATTCAACCATGCAGGGGGAAACGAACCAACAGGGTCTGTTTGGCGAACCAACCCTGTTGAATCGGATTCGGAACGACACAGTTGCGGGAAATCTGCGGTTTCACTCGGCGGAAAATCCGTCTAAAATATCTGCCGATCCGTCTCATCCGTAACGCTTACTCGATAAACCAAACCATGATTTCCCGCACCCTCCTCCCTTTGTTCGCGGCCTTTTTAACCGGTCAAATCTTTTTCTCAACTGCGCAGGCGCAAAAATTTCCAGGGGAAGGATGGGAGGAGAAACCGGATGTGCTGGTATCGGAATGGGCGGAACCGGGCGGGAAATTCATTGAGTATGCCTCCCAGTTTCCCAAGAGCTTCAACTACACGATCGAAAACAATATATTTTCCCGTGAATTGTTCCGGTTGATGTTCGAAACGCTTCTCGGCACCGATCCCATCACCTATGAAGACACGCCTTCCCTGGCGCGCAGTTGGGAGATTTCAGAAGACAAGCTGACCTACACGTTTCACCTGAGTCCGAAAGCGAAGTGGAGTGACGGGAAGAAGCTCACTTCCGAAGACGTGGTGTGGTCCTTTCACGCGATGAAAAATCCGGAGCACCGTACGGGATCCACCCAGGCGATCATGGCCCGGTTGATTGAATGCAAGGCGCTCGACGAACACACCGTGCAAATCAAAGCCAACGAGGTGCACTGGAAAAACCTGATTGCAGCATCCAGTTTTCGTATTTTGCCGAAGCACTGGTGGGAAAAGCAGGACTTCAACAACGTTCATTTCGAATTCCCTGTCGTGTCTGGACCGTATCGCCTCGGAGAGGTGAACCAACCCCATTTTGCCCGGCTGGAAAAACGGGACGATTACTGGAATGGCGAATCTCCGGAAATGGAAGGCCTGTTGAATTTTGACACGATCGAATTCCGTTTTTACTCGAACCGGGACAACGCTTTCGAAGCGTTTAAAAAAGGAGACGTGGATTTTTTCTCGGTTTACACATCGAACCGCTGGGTCAAGGAAACTGTGGGTGAACGCTTCGAGAAAAACTGGATTGCCAAGCAGAATATCCACAACCGCCAGCCGATCGGTTTCCAGGGCTTTGCAATGAACATGCGTCGCGAGCCTTACGACGACAAACGGGTCCGGAAAGCACTCGCTCATTTGCTCGACCGGAAGCGCATGAATAACGACATCATGCACAATCAGTATGACCTGACCCGCTCGTACTGGCCTGATTTGTACAACAAAGATCACGAGTGCAAAAATCCGCAGATCGATTTCGACCCGGCGCGCGCAAAAGAGCTCTTCAATGAAGCCGGCTGGAAGCAAAATCCGGATACCGGGAAACTGGAAAAGGACGGGAAACCGTTCGTGATCAAGTTTCTGACGCGCGATCCATCCACGAACAAGTTTCTCCTGATTTACGAAGAAGCCCTCAACGATGTGGGAATTGAATTGGAGATCGATCAGAAAGACTGGTCGGGATGGGCCAAGGACATGGATGTGTTCAACTACGAAATGACCTGGGCACCCTGGGGAGCTATTCCGTTGAAGGACGCGGAGCCGATGTGGCATTCCAAGACCAAGGATTTGAAGCAGGGGAATAACATCACCGGATTTGCCGATGAGCGGGTCGACAAGTTGATCGATCAATCCCGCGAACTGTTCGATGTGCAAAAACGGAACGAGCTGATTCGGGAAATCGACGCAATCCTCGTAGAGGAAACGCCCTACGTTTTGCTGTGGCACATCGGCCACACCCGGTTGCTCTACTGGAACAAATTCGGTTATCCCGATCACGTTCTGGGATCTTTCCAGGAAGAATGGGCCGCGAAATATTACTGGTGGATTGATCCCGATCAGGAAGCTGACCTGGAAGATGCCCGGGCCAATGGCACGCCGTTGCCCAAGCCGCCCGAGCGCGTGTATTTTGACGAAGTTTTTACCTTCCCGGAAAAAGTCGAACCCGTTCAGTAAGTCACCTTCGCCGATTCTTCTCAAAGGCTTCCCGAACGGCAACCATGGAACGGTATTCGTATTTTATTCGTCGACTTCTGTTGATGATCCCCACTCTCCTCGGGGTCACGATCCTGGTTTTTATTCTGTGCCTGTTCGTCCCGGGAGGCCCGATCGAGCAGGCCATGGCAGAAATGCGGGGAATGGGAGCCGGCGGAGGTGAAGCCGGCGTTAGTGCGGGGGGCAACGGTGCGGCCGTGGGAATTACCGAAGATTATCGGAAGGTGTTGGAGAAGCAGTTTCACCGGGATAAACCGATTCCGGTCCAATACAAAATCTGGCTGATTGACGACAAATTCGGGATGGCCCGGGATTCGTACAAGTATTCAAACAAGACGGTTTGGCAGCTCATCAGCGAAAAATTTCCGATATCCCTGACGTTTGGAATCACCAGCTTCGTACTCACCTACCTGATCTGTATCCCGCTCGGAATTGCGAAGGCTTTGAAAAACGGGACGCCATTCGACGGAATTTCGAGCATCGTGGTTTTGGCGATGTATGCGATTCCCGCATTTGCCTTCGGGATGATTTTGAAAACGCTGTTCTGCGGTACGTCCGATCAATTCTGGGATTTGTTTCCCATCGGTGGATTCCGGTCGGAGAATTTCGACGAGCTTTCGTTCTGGGGGCAGGTCAAAGACCAGGCTCATCACATGTTTCTACCTGTGCTGTGTTACATCATCGGGAACTTCGCGTTTCTCACCCTGCTGCAAAAAAATGCGATGCTGGACCAGATCAGCCAAGACTATGTGCGAACCGTTCTAGCCAAAGGTGGCACGATGAAAATTGCGGTTTGGAGACACGCTCTTCGCAACGCCCTGATTCCAATCGCCACCGGGATCGGAGGTATTCTGAGCCTGATGTTCGCAGGCTCGGTCTTGATCGAGATCGTTTTTGACATTCCCGGAATCGGATTGCTGAGCTTCGACTCCGCGGTCAACCGTGATTTCGCTGTCGTGATGGGCTTGATTACCCTCGGTTCGCTGGTGGCCATGCTGGGCCGAATTCTCTCCGATTTCTGTTACGTGTTGATCGATCCCCGAATCAATTTCGGCAAAGAAGCCTGATCGAACGAACGCTGTTTTTTCTTTTCCATGCCGATTCTTGATCCCAACACGCGTCGCCGCCTCAGTCGATTCAAGGAAATCGGTCGGGCACGCTGGGCTTTTCGCATCCTGATCGCCATTTTTGTCCTGTCCCTGCTCTCAGATTTTATCGCCAACGACAAGCCGCTTGTGGTGAAATCCAATGGTTCCCTTTTTTTTCCCATTTTCCGTTTTTGGGGAGATCACACCGAAATGCGAATTGTCGGATCGGGCGGCAATGCCCGAGCCAAGTACAAGGATCTCGAGCAGTCCGCCCATTTCGAGGAAAACGAGGAGAATTGGATGATCTGGCCGCCGATCCGTTTCGGGGCCAATGAAAGCCTGGCCAGCTCAGATGTGGAACCCGCGTTCGCATTCCAAATGCTGATTTCCCCGTCTGTTCGGGTCGCGTCGTTGGACATCAGCCCCGAGTTCCAGATTGCCCGCAGCCGTGGCGGCGCAGCTTTTGCCGAAAACCTTTCGGACAACGATCTTCGGGATCAGCCGCTCGAATCACTCATTACCGTTTCCGATCCAATCCGCGAGGCAATCCAGGTTCGACTCGAAAACAAAGCCGCCCCGGCGGCGGCTTTTCCGGCGAATGAATCCGGCTCAATCGAACTGGCTTTTACCGAATACAGACCACGCAGCCGGCCTCCCCGAACCGTGCGGGCTTCCCTGCGGGACTCGTCCATCTCCGGTGCGAAAGCCGAGCGGGCTAAAATGCGGGAAGACCTGACCTTTTATCGACGTAATCCGGCTTCCTGGAACAATTACGACGAGTCTTCCCGGCAGGCCATTTTGGCGGCCGCCAAAG
>JABDJT010000307.1 GCA_013003335.1 Verrucomicrobiales bacterium
GTTTTTGAGGCTGTCGAAGCATACTACCGCCAGTCCGAACAACGCCCTGCCCGTTTGTTCCGGTTTGATGAAGAGGACTTCGTCATGATCACTGCCCAGCCGGACTGTGACATGCCCTGGTTTCTCACGCTCGACGACGGGATCATTCGTCACCTCGACGAAACCGAAACACTCAGTCTGCTCGAAAAACGCGAGTACCGGTTTGAGTGCGGCTGCAGCGAAGAACGCTACTACACCATGCTTCAGACCCTCCCCTCCTCCGAGATTGACGAAATGTTCTCCGAAGGAGGAGTCGCGCAGGCGAATTGTCCCCGCTGCAATGCCGGTATTCCCCTATCCCGGGAAAACTTCGACCAGTTTCTGAATTCAGCCGATGACTGATCCCCGAAGAGTTGAACAGGAACTCGCGTGGATCGGCGATTCCATCCTCGATCTGTTCGCGCGAAGCTGGATTCTTCGTGAACGGGGAAAACTTTGCGGGGAAACGCTCAGGCGAATGACTTCGAATGAATTTCTCGCCTGCTTCGGAAATCCCACCACCATCGAAGCAAAAATTGGCACCATCTACAAAAAGGAAGGTCTGGAAGCAGCCTTTGACTGGATTGCGACAGAGTTAGTGCCGCTTTTCAAAAAACAGGAGCAGAATCAGAGGCGGAAACACTGATTTTCGAACCAACAGGGTCTGTTCATCGAACCAACCCTGTTCATTCGTTTTGGTCTTTCACCGGCAACGCACCAGCGTCGAAACAGCGAAAGCCGTACCGTAGGACTGGTGGTAGCTGTAAAACGGGTAATCCCACCACGACCCGTCTTTCTCCTGCAACTCGATCATGATGCCGGCCAGCATATTCTTGTGTTTCTCCGCTTTTTCCTGCGGCAGAGCTTCGATACACAGCGCTGCGTAATAGTGGCCGTAGTAATAAAAATAACCGGCGACCTGGAACCAGGCCTCGTGGGGGATTGGGCGTTTCCGGCCAATGGAAAGCCAGCCGTTCCGTTTTCCGAGACGGACCAGCCATTCTTCCAGCACGTCGTCGGTGATTGTTTCGTCACCCCACATCCGCAGCGCAATGTTGCAGGCCTGGCTGCGTCCAAGGCTGCCCCCGGCCCGGTTGATCCCGCGCATCGGTGTCATTTTCAGGTATTCTCCGTAAGCGTAGGTGTTGTCGTGCTTTCGCTGCCGGTTGATTGAATCAATGGCTCGCTCGATCAATTTGTCAGGCACATCGATGCCTTCGATTTCCTCCGCTTCTTTGAAAGCCACCAACATCGTCGCCGTCGTGAAACTGATCGAACTGGAAGACGGCTTCGCGGTTTGATAGCGAAAATCATAGTAGCCCCAGCCGCCATCAACTGATTCATACCGCTCCAGCCGGTCGATCTGGCTGCGAATCACCTGCCGGATGTCGCTGGCCCGGGCGTCGTTCTTTTGGCTTTCGGCTCGGGCATGCATTCGCGTCAGCGCCTGGATTCCGTATCCATGCGTCCAGACGTTGTAAATTGCATCGCCGGCTGCCCGTCTTGCTTTCGGCAACTCCTTCAGCAAGTAATCCTCCCCGCGAACCAACGTCTGGGAAACCTCGTCGTCGGATTTGGCGTGATCGCTTTCGATTATCGCAGTCACGCACATCGCCGTAACGGCGCATCGAAACGCGTGATGCGCTCCCGGAACTGGCGCATAAATATTCAGACCCTTGGTCTGCCGCGGTGAACCCCAGCTACCGTCCTTGTTTTGATCCTCCACCAGGAAAGCGACCCCGCGCTCGATCGACTGGTTGATCTCCTGCTTCGTCACCTCACGGTTCGTTGCCGAAAATCCATCGTCAATTCCGGCGACGGCGACAGCCGCTTTTTCCTGCCCGGTGACGGAACATCCGGCGAGCAGAAAAACGGCGACAGCGATCTGGATCGGAAACGGTTTCACTGCGTTTTGATTTCGTCTCCGGCTTTCAGGCCTTCAAGAATCTCCGTCATTGTCGCGCTGGATTTGCCGACTTTGACCTTCTTCTTTTTCCCGTCCTTCATCGTCACGAAGTGGCCTTTGCCCTCTTTTTTCACGGCTTTTTTCGGCACGGCGACCGCTTTTTCATTCATGTAAATCTCAATCCGGATTTTCGCGGTCATGCCGGGATAAATCTGGTCGCCACCCTGTTTCGGGGTTGTGAGAACTGCGTCGAAGGTGTTGGTCGCGAGCGGAATGTAGGAAATGCTCTGGAGCCTGGTATTGAATTCGTCTTCCGGATTCCAGGTCGGATTCGCCGTTCCACTCAGGCCGGGCTCCAAGTCTTTCAGCTTCGTTTCGGGCACGCTGGCCCGAATCTGGAGCTGGTTCGGATCGACTACCGTCATGAAAATCTCCCGCGGCATCACTTTTCCGCCGGGAACGAGTTTTTTCTCCACCGCAGCAGCCGTCGCCCATTTTCCTCGACTGGCCGCTCCGTAATACACAATTCCGTCGTGCGGTGCTTTTACGGTCAGCAGAGTGAGATCACCCTTCAGTTTTTCCAGTTTTTCAGCGGCTTTCTCGTGGGTTCGCTGCGCCGCTGCCACTTCAAGTCGCTTCTTCTCCAGTGCATCCCGCGTGGTTTTTTCCGTAGCACGCCAGTTCACCTGGGTCATTTCCAACTCATGCTTTTTCGCATCATGCTCCCGGGGAATTGTTGTATTCAGCGAGCGATCGGCCCGGATCTTGGATTGTTCCAACGACCATTTGGCACGATTCGCATTGTTCTGGGC
>JABDJT010000040.1 GCA_013003335.1 Verrucomicrobiales bacterium
GCCCGTAGCTCAGCCACGCTCCGAGGCTGGGTCGGCCGGGGATCTGGTCGCCCGTCTGGATGTAGGTGATCGCCGGATCGTGGTTGATCGCCTCAGTCCACATGCTGCGAACAACCGCGAGGTCATCGACCATTTTCGCGGTGTAAGGCAGCAGCTCGGAAACTTCCGTGCCGCTTTCGCCGTGCTTCGTGAACTTGTAGATCGATGGCGCGATCGGGAAGCGTTTCTGACCGGAGGTCATCGTCGTGAGTCGCTGGCCGTTCCGAATTTCATCGGGTAGCTCCTTGTCATACCACCCCGCCATCTTCGGCTTGTGATCCCACATGTCGATCTGCGAAGGAGCTCCCGACATAAAGAGGTAAATCGCCCGTTTCGCCTTCGGCGCGAAATGGTGCGGGCCGAATCCGCCGTCGCCCGAGGGCGCGGAAAGCGCATTTTTTCCTAACAAAGACGCCAACGCTGCTGTGCCAAGGCCATTAGCGGTTTTACTGAAAAACTGCCGGCGCGTTTCGTAGGTTAGATAATCGGAAAAAGGATTCATCGTTCAATTCTTGTTCAACACTTCGTCCAGGTTCATCAACTGGCTCGCCACCATCGTCCACGAGGCCAGTTCGACCACGTTTTCGCCGCGGAGGGAGAAGGTCGGGTTCGCTTCATCGACGAGCAGATTTTTCGCGGCGGCTTCGTTACTTCCGAAAGCGTTTTGAAACTGATCGAGTGAGTTCATCACGATCTTTTTCTCGTTGGCATCCATTTCGCGACCGCGCAGAACGAGCGAGAGAAAATCGAGCCGGGCATCGGCGTTGTCTTTTTCAATCAATGCACGAAGCGCCAGGTAACGTGAAGCGCGGACGAATTGCGGGTCGTTCATCAGCACGAGCGCCTGCAGCGGCGTGTTGGTTCGCTCGCGCCGGACGACGCAGTCCTCCCGGTTCGGCGCGTCGAAAATGGCGAGGTTTGGCGCCGGGGCGGTGCGTTTCCAGAAAGTGTAAATCGTCCGGCGATGTTCAGCGGATTCGCCATAGTCCATGAAAAATGTCTGCGTGTTGGAATTCGTGTAGCCCACCGTTTTCCAAATCCCCGCCGGCTGATAGGGCCGCACGCCCGGGCCACCCATCTTGTCGTACAACAGCCCGCTCGCCGCCAGCGCCTGATCCCGGATCACCTCCGCATCGAGTCGAAATCGCGGTCCACGGGCGAGTAACCGGTTTTCCGGATCGCGCTTCACCAGTTCCGGCGACACCGCAGAACTCTGCCGGTAAGTCTTTGAAAGCATCATCGTTTTGTAGAGCCGCTTCACATCCCAGCCGCTTTGGACGAACTGGATCGCGAGCCAGTCGAGCAATTCCGGATGGCTCGGCGATTCGCCCTGCAATCCGAAATCCTCCGCCGTTTTTACCAGCCCCGTGCCGAACAGTTCCTGCCACATCCGGTTCACCGTCACCCGTGCGGTCAGCGGGTGATCCGGGTGCACGAGCCACTTCGCCAGGCCCAATCGGTTCGGCTCAAATTTGCCGGTCAGGTCCGGCAAAAATTCAGGCAGGCCCGGCGTCACCTCATCCAGCTTCTGTTCGTATTCGCCCCGATCCAAAATGTGCGCTTTCGCCGACTCCGGCTTCTCGTGCATCACGAGCGTGACCGGCACTTGCGACTCGATTTTCGCCAGTTCGTGTTCCAGCGGAGCCAGTTCCATTAGCGAATCGCGATACGGTCCCGGCGCAAAAGCCGCCGCGAAATTTTTCCACTGCCCCTTCTCTTTCGCACTGCGCTTGCCGGGATCCTTCGCAGCAATCCTAGTGACGACATACAACTCCCCGAGCGCCTTCATCTCCGGATCGGTCAGTCTACGATCGGAGTGAAAAAACTCGATCACCGTTGGCATCTGTTCACCGCCGGAATCTGCACCACCGACTAGCAGCGGCGCGTCCGGAACTGGAAAATCTGACTCCAGGGTATCATACCATTCGTTGATGAAGCGGTTCGCCAGCGGCAGCCCGTTCAGGTAAAGCTTGATCCCGCGGGATGTGCCTGAGCCGTCATAGGTGAAGGCAAAATGGGCGCTCGAGCCGGGTTTGAAGCGTCGGGTCGATCCCCGTTTCAGCATTTTTCCGGGATCCGATTCGATCAACTCCACCAGCATGCTCTGGTTTTCCCAGACCACCCGCCAGCCACGATCATTCTGCTTCGGGTCCACGTGGCTGGCCAGAATGAGACGAGTGTCCGCTTGCGGTAGCGAGTATCGAAACGCGACCGAGAACGGATCGCCTTTCCCGAAATCACCCGTCACACCGAGATTGGAAGGCTCCGCTTTGCGCCCGTGATCAAAAATCTCCGGCTTGATCTCCTCAAACTTCACTGCGGCCGGATCGAACGTTTTCAGCGCCTCAGCCGATTTCTTTTTCACCTCGGCAATTTTCGCGCTTAGCTCACCGGCTCGTTTCTCCTGCTCTTGCGAATCCCAAACCCGAATTACCGGCGGCGAATCCATCGCGTTTCCGTCCATTCCCGGCTGGGTCGTGTTGTTAAAATACGCGAACAGCTGGTAAAATTCCCGCATCGTGATCGGATCATATTTGTGATCGTGACACTGCGCACACCCCGCCGTCAGGCCCATCCAAACGGTTGATGTCGTGCTCACGCGATCCACCGCGTAGCGAACCAGAAACTCCTCGGCGATCGCGCCGCCTTCCGACGTCGTCACATTGCAGCGGTTGAATCCCGTGGCCACTTTTTGCGACTGCGTCGCCTCCGGCAGAAGATCACCCGCGAGCTGCTCAATCGTGAATCGATCGAACGGCATGTTTTTGTTAAACGCCGCGATCACCCAGTCCCGATAGGGCCAAATCTCGCGATAATTATCGAGGTGCAGCCCGTGCGTGTCGCCGTAGCGCGCCGCGTCCAGCCAGTATCGCGCCCGGTGTTCCCCGTAGGCCGGAGATTCCAAAAGCCGATTCAGCATTGCCTCATACCAGCCTTCCGACGTGTCTTTCATCGCCGTTTCAATTTGCTCCGGCGTAGGCGGCAGCCCCGTCAAATCCAGCGTCGCCCGACGGATCAGCGTTTCTTTCCGCGCCTCGGGCGAGGGCTCCAAACCGTGCTTTTTCAAATCAAGCCCGACCAGGAAATCAAGCGGATACCCCGGGATATCGCTGCCCTCCGGAATCGGATTCACCGGCTTCTCAAATGCCCAGTGCCCTTCGTAAATCGCGCCTTCCTCGACCCAGCGTCTCAGCAAGGCAATCTGCTCCCGCGACAACTTCTTGTGCGACTCCGGCGGCGGCATCATTTCATCCGAATCCGTCGACACAATTCGAGCCACCAGTTCACTGGCTTCCGCATCGCCCGGCACGATCACTTCTTCTTTCGCTGATTCCTCGTCATCGAGCCGGAGTTTCGCCTTGCGGGCTTTTTCATCCGGGCCGTGGCAGGAAAAACAGTTATCCGCCAAAATCGGGCGGATGTGTTTGTTAAACGAAATTGATTCGCCTTCGGCTAAAATCGGGATCGCTCCCGCCGCCGCGACCAACTGAATATTCGTGTTCGGCCGCACTTTCGATCCCGTCCCCAAATCCGGCGCCGTCGCCAGCAATTTCTGATACTGCGACTCCGGATCCGATTTTTCTTCCCCTTCCGGCACCGGCTTCGGCGGATTTTCCTCCTGCGCGATACCCGCAGCTTCCTGGTTCATCCGCCAATATCCAAATCCAATCCCGATCGCCAGAACCGCCGCCACACCCGCCGCTTTCCAAATCGAAAACCGGCTTTCCGAACCCTTCCCTGCGCTCCCGATGCTGTGGCCTCCACCCGGTCGAACGCCCGGCATCGCCACCACATTTTCCGGCCGACTTTTCGCGTCGAGCGCTTCGTGAATCTCCGACTCCGATTCCAGCATCGAATCCAGTTCCCAAAAGGCAGCCCAAATCTCCCGGGCCTCCTCCGATTTTTCCAAAATCGAAGCCAATTCAGCTTCTTCACCGGCGGTCAAGTCCCCCTCCCCCGCCCGGTTCGCCAAGGCAAACAGCCGGTCGAGGTCCTCCTCGCAATTTCGATCAAACAGGGTTGGTTCGTTCATCAGACAGGGTTGGTTCTCCAAATCAAAAGGGTTGGATCGTTTTGGCGGTTTCCGCCGTGACACATTTTGCCAAATTCGCGCGGGCCCGAAAAAGCGTTTGGGAGACAGCGTTCGCGTTCGTCCCCAGATCTTTCGCGATGCCCGTCACGGATTCCGCGTCAAGGTATCGCGCAACGATCACTTCCCGCTGTTTTTCCGGCAGTTTTTCGATACAAAATTTCAGGGCCTCGACC
>JABDJT010000075.1 GCA_013003335.1 Verrucomicrobiales bacterium
GTATCTCCCCGGTCACAGCAGCAACAGGAGCAGGAAGACGTTCTTGCACCGGGCGTGCCTGGCGCAAAGTTCATTCAACTGCAGGTGCTGTTCGTGCTGGTATTTGTCGTTCCCTTAATTGCCGTGGCTGCCCCGTTTTTGTTCATGGGAAACCCCGAAACATTGTCGGACGATCAGGCCGCCATATTCGGGCTGGTGATCATTGGATCCTACGGGCTCTTCCTAGTCTGCATGTTCGTCTACACGATTATTTCCTACATCTATCTCTATCGCGGGTGGCTGTGCATCCAGGGATTGCCCGGTGTACAATCCACGCCCGGAAAGGCCATCGGCATGCTGTTCGTGCCGTTTTACAACATCTATTGGATTTTTATCGCATTCAGCGGCTGGGCGAAGGACTACAACCGTTTCTGCACCGAGAGGGGAGTGAACTATTTCCCGAGAGCCAACGAAGGGCTTTTCATGGCGTTCTGCGTATGCGCCATCGTTTTCCCGATCATCACTCCGTTTCTTCACCTGGCTTGCATGTCCCAGATGTGCAAAGCCATCAACTTCACGACGGGGAATCCGTCGAAGTAGCGGTAACTGACCGGAAGATTACGGTACGAATCAACAAGGTTGGCTCGACAAACAGACCCTGTTGATTCGGAAAAAGGGGAATTCATTCCCGAAGCCAAACCACACGAGCCCTGCACCGCCCTATTCCGCAATGGCGGATTTTAGATTACATATATTGTGTGAAGTTATTAATGCGGGAACGATAGCGGGTGTTCCGGCGGGGTTTCTACCCGTTTTGTGGTGGTAATGGCGGTGGGGTCGTGCGCGGGCGGTTTCGTTCCTGTTCAGTGGATTTCCGAGCGATGGTAGAAGATCCCCGCTTCACCAGCCACAGGATGCTGACAATCACGAGATGGATTCCCGCAAAAATGCCGACGAAGATCAGTCCACCCTTCAGCGGAATGTCCAGCAGCGCGAATAAACCCGCCCAGATTCCAATATTTGCCGCCAGGAACAGACTGAACCGCAACCAAATCGGCCAGCGGCGAAACCAGAACCAAGCCCGCATTTCTTTGACGGTCGTATCTGTGCCGCGCTTCAATTCGGACACCAGCAGCCACTCATACACGCGACAGCCCGGATAAAACAACACGGTCGCAAGCAACAGCCAGAGCAAAAATCCGATCACCAGCTTGAATCCGATGATTAGGAAAATAATCCGCCAAGGCTGGATTCGAAGCCCGGTCATCAGGTAGCCCAGCCACGTCCACGTTCGCGACGGAATGCTGAACAGCCGGTACACCAGGCTCCGCTTGGCCACGGCCTGGAACAGCGCTTTTTGATACAGACGGGTTTTTGGCTCCAGATTCACCGCGATTCGGAATCTCTCTTCCGCCGCAGCCGGATCATCGAGGTCATCCAGCAGGATATCGCCAATTCCATGATGCAGCTCCGCTGCGTTCGGATCACTTTTCAGGGCCTCTTCAAACTTGTGAATCCGCTTCCACGCATCGGTGGCACTGGATTCGTGGATGCTGTGAATCCGAATGTGCAGATTCGCGATATCCGGATCCTCGGGATCCAGGGCCCGCGCCTGATCGATGTGAGCCTGCGCCTGCGGAAAGTGAAACATACCCAGTTCGGCGATCGCCGCGTATCGATGGAAAACCGCCATGTCCGGCTCCACCCGGATCCCTTCCAGGCTGTGTAGCAGCAGCTTGCGGTTGTTTTTCCGGTAATCCCAGTAGATCACCGAGGCAAGGATCGTCTGCCACGCCTCCGGTTCGGTTTGCTGGAGAAAGTCGATGTGCTCTTTCGCTTCTTTCAGCAGTCCGAGATCCAGCAAAGCGATACTCCGGTAATAATGCGCGTAAAAATCTTCAGGATCCTCGCCCAGGCAACGCCGGGCCTCCTCTTCCAGGCGTTCAATGTTGCCGGATTCCAGCACGGTTCGCAGCAAATCCCGGGACGCCGGTTGTGCGGGAGTGAAATCCTCTTCGAATAATTCTGGACCGTTTGAATCGCTCACAGCTGCAGCAACATAAGCAAATCACAGGGAAAAATAGAACGCATAATACGTCGTCCCGACCATTTCCTCGATCCGCATCCGCCGGTTTCGCACGGCCTCGCTCCAGCTTTCCGTAAAAATCACCTCGCCCCTCTTCTCATTGTATCCGGTGATGACTGAAGCATGGTTGAAAGCCCCCTCGCCCGGCCAGTTTGCGCGGTCTTCGACATCCGCCGGCGGCAAAACCTCTTCCTCGCCGTTCTTCCGGTATTTCCGGGCAAAAACCGAGTGCAGGAAATCCCGCTGCTGATTCCACCTCCGCCACACCACAACCGGAATCCCCGCATTGAGCGATTCCTGCAGCCGTTTCGCATCCAACTGGCGCGAACGTTCCATTTGAAAACCGGATTCCTGTCCGGCTGCATCATACACTTCGCGAATGAAAGAGCCTTTCGTGCTGCCATATCGAATTCCGGCAGCGGCCGCGTAATCTTCCGTCTCCGCCAGCATGCCGAGGTATTGCATCGCCATCGAAAGCGCCGACACCCCGCAATACGCCCGGTCCCCCTGCGGAAGCAACGGCACGTCATTTAAAACCACATCGCCGTTTCCCCGGCGCTCGATTTTGGACGCAAAATGGGCAGCGATGGACTCCGGTTTCAGGTTGGAAAACCCGGGATCAGCCCACCCCCGGGCGGCCTGCTCGCTCCGAAACCACGTCACTTTCAGCAATTGCTCTTCGATCTTGTGATATCGCGCATACAGATCGCCGGTTTTAAAAACCCGCACCTTCTGCTCCATCATCGGCGTCTTCCCGATCGTGATCTCCTCCCCCTCGCCGCCATTCGACAACCGCTTCAGCCCCGCTTCGATCGAGGCCGAATTCTTCGTGAAAAGTTCCCGGAACCGTTGACGGTGATCACGTTCCGTCACGGCAGCGTTTCGGTGCGGGACATAGCCGAAGTGGGTTCCGGAATCCAGAAAGAGTACCGTGATAGAGGTCATTGATTCCCCTTTAAAGCGCCCGAAGATCCCGTGGGATTTCACGCCGAAAACCACCGGGCTCTCGTCCCAATATTTCAGGGCGATTCTTGTCGGCGCATTCTCAGGCCGGAATTCATCCAGCAAGACCGCCCGATCCCACAGGCTGCTGTCTTTGAAAGCTTCATCGGGAAATTGAAACTGGATTTGCGCCCGCAGTACGCCGGAAATCGACAAGCAACCAAACGCAAAAAGCAGGCAGCGAGTTGCCGCCTGCTTGCCCCACGCCGCAATTGGATGTCCGGCGTTCAAATTCGATCCCTCGTTGATTCCGTCAGGATTGTTTCGGGAGAAATTCCACGTGGGTGCCGCCTTTTACCTGGGACAGTTTCAAGGTTACGGCGCCGTGATTGATCGTATTAGCGACCTGATCCCATTTGCCATCCGCCCAGAGCCCGATGTTTTTCTCGATCTTTTCCACTTCGGTTCCCGGGCCGAAAAACACGTTGAATTTCAGGACCTGATTGTCTTTCCGGTGAACAGTGACTTCCGAAGCTTCAAGACCGAAAACGATCGCTTTCTGCTTCAGCTTCAGAACTTCCACGTTTGGTTGCCTGGCATTGTCCGCCGTCCACAACTCCCAGTCTGCCAGCAATTTGGCGTTCGGTTCCCAGGTCAGTTTGCGGGCCCCGAATTCTTCAAACCGCATCCCGGCTGGATTGATGAACAATCCTCCAACCGAATTGGGAAGTGCTTGAAGAGAAGAAGTGCCCGAAATCGCCAGAACCGTGATGAGTGATGCTACCCCTGCGATGATGACTTTTCTCATAAGAAAAACCATCTGTATTTTACAACGTAAATACAAGTGGTTTCTGGTCGTCTGACATTTTTTTTACAAACAGGCACCCGACGTTTTGCCGTCTGCGAATTCCTGTTTTTACTCCGCTCGAATCCAATTTACGTTCCCGTTCCGTGACTGTTTCCGAATACGCCGAGCGCATACTTTTCTCCACCAGCCTGGAGGAAAAACTGATCGTTTTGCCCGCGGCAGCGATCGATTGGGAAGAAGAGGAAACTCCCCTCTCCTCCCGCCAATTCACTCCTGGACGACCGGATTCGCTCCGGTTCTTGAATCAAAAAAGCGGGTCCTCCGGCCGGTCTGCCCTGCCCTCGCGTCCCGAGCTGGTTGATGATGCCAACCGCGGTCGGTTGCTCCATTTTTTCGCGAATCACGAGCTGCTCGCAGCCGAACTGATGGCACTGGCGCTTTTGAAATTCCCCGACGCACCGCGGAAATTCCGGACCGGGCTGCTGCAAACGCTGCGCGAAGAACAGCGCCACACCCGCTGGTATGTCGAACGAATGCGGCAATGCGGCGTCGAGTTCGGCGAGCATCCCGTGAACCGGTTTTTCTGGGATGTCGTCGCGCCAATGGAGTCTCCGCTCGACTACGTTTCGCGGCTGAGCCTGACCTTTGAACAGGCCAATCTCGATTACTCCCGGCACTACGCCGGAATTTTGCAGGAGGCCGGCGATTCGGTTTCGGCGAAAATCCTGGACAAAATTTACCGCGACGAAATCGGGCACGTCGGGTACGGCTTGCGGTGGTTCCGGAAATGGAAAGCTGAATCGGATTCTGATTGGGAGGCGTTTCGCGGGCAACTCCAGTTTCCGCTCTCCCCGAGTCGCGCCAAGGGGAACGGCACGGAGTTCAATGCCGAAGGCCGGCAGGAGGCCGGGCTTGATGACGATTTTACGCGAAACCTCGCCCTGTTCGAACGATCGAAGGGCCGCACGCCGAACGTGTTTTTCTACAACCCCGACGCCGAGGACCAAGTCGCCGCGGAATGCGCGGACCGCCCGTTTTCTCCGAATCAGCGGGTGGGTGCTCTCATCCGGGACACCGAAATTGTCTCCGCGTTTCTCGCGCGGCAGGATGATGTCGTGCTGATGCAGCGTCCGCCTTCGCTCGATCACCGGGAACGACTCGCGAGCTTCGGGATTCATCTGCCTGAGATCGAAAAACTCACTTCCGACCGCCAAATCGCTCCCGACTCCCTGCTGCGCAGCCGAAAGCTCCATGCCGTTCTCCCGTGGGCCCGATGCCCGTTCGCCGCGAAAACGCTCGAGCCCCTCGACGCGGAAATCTGGAAACCGAAATTCACCCACCTGTTTTCCAAGGTCGAGCAGACCCGCCAATTTTCCCGCTGGATGGATTTGCCCGGCACCGAAAGTCATTCCGGGCCTTTCGTGAAAAAAGCCGCATTTTCCGCCGCGGGTCGCAGTCACGAAATTCATCCGGAACGATCCAACAGGGTTGGTTCGTCAAACGAACCCTGCTCATTCGTAATCGAACCCTGGGTCGAACGCGTCTTCGATTTCTCAGTGCAGTTTGAAATTTCGGCGGAAGGCGATCTCCGCCAAATCGGCTTTGTCCGGCAGCTGATCGACGGTCGCGGCCAGTTTCGCGGAAGCGTGGTCTCGCCGAAATTCCTCACGGCAACGGAGCCGGAACTGGCTGAATTTCTCGCCAATTCCGTCGTGCCGAAATACGAAATCGATGGAGAACTGATGGCGGATTTGAAATCCTGGCTGAATGAACCCGGCTTTACCGGCGCTTTCGGGGTCGATGGATTTATTTACCGGGATTCGCAGGGAAATTTGCAGGCCCGGTTGATCAGCGAGATCAACCCCCGCTACACAATGGGTCGCGTTGCGCTTGAGTTTGCCCGCCAAATTTCCCCGGGCCACTCCCTGCGCTTCTTTTTTGAAAAGACCCCTTCCCCACCCGGTCCAATCCTTCCGGAAGTGGATCGGAGCGGTAAGCTCTGCAATGGCAGCGTGATCCTGAATGAAATGCTCCCCGATACCCGGTTCGCGATCCGCGCGTCCGTAGCCAAACGAATCCAGGATTTGCAACATGCCTGACAAAACCAAAAACTGGAGGGCTGATTTCACGCATTTGGAAGAAGGGACCATTCTCGTCAGGGTCCAGTCGGTCGACGGTGCTCCGGTTTCTGTGGCGGATGCCCATGATTTACTTGCGAACGATCCAGAGTTTCGCGATTTCCTGAATCAAGCCCTCGCGGAATCGCCCAATGCCGGATTTTTCTGGGAAACCCCGGCCGTCTCGACCGGCACCCTCCGGGACCCGTTCCAATTCGTCCTCGTCGACGGACCGATCCTCCTATCCCTTTCACCCGATCCGGCACCGTTTTCGAGACAATTCGATACGCTGCCGGAAACGGAATCGGTCGCTGCGTTTCCGAACTTGAGCGGCGACGCCTTTCTCATCGCTCCGGCTCCTGTTTCGAATGATCTGCTGGCTTATACCCACCTCGGGGCGTTCGTTCGGAACGCTCCCGCTGGCCAAATCGATGAGTTCTGGAAAACAATCGGCCAAGCGATTCAGGCGCGAATTTCGGAAACTCCGATCTGGCTCAGTACAGCCGGCCTCGGGGTTTCGTGGCTGCACACGCGAATCGATACCAGGCCGAAATACTACCGGCACCGGCCCTTCATGGCCGATCCGGTTTAGCGGCTGCCGGTTATTTTTTCCGTTTCCCGTTTGAAGCGATCGCGCTGCCGCTCCAGCCGAGTTTCTGGTGCAAAACGCCGTAAAAGGTGCTGCCCGGCAAGGTGATCAATGGCAAATCGAACGTGGCTCTCCGAATTTGAATCGTGGCGGACCGGTCCATTCGCGCAACGCGCTGCCCGTCGACCATCATCAGTAGCTGGTCCCGTTGATCGGGGATTTCCAAATCGATCCGGGCTTGGTCGCTCACCACGATCGGCCGGTTCGTGAGCGCATGCGGACAAATGGGAGTGATGGCAAAAACCTCGGCGTCCGGTGCGGCAATCGGGCCGCCGGCAGAGAGTGAATACGCGGTCGACCCGGTGGGCGTGGCGACGATCAGGCCATCGCCCGTGTAATGATTCATCGGGGTGCCATTGATCCTCGCCTCAATGTGGACGACCCGCGAATTGCTGCCGCGAACGACGCTGATTTCATTGAGCGCGTGAAATTCCTCCTGTTCACCCGAACCGGACTCATTTACCAGCCGGGCGCGGATGATGGACCGGCGGCTGATCTCAAAATCCCCGGATACCAGCCGTTGAACCAGGTCGCCGGCGTCTTCCGCCGTCCCGCAAGTGAGAAACCCGAGCGTTCCGGTATTGATCGCAGCCAGCGGTCTGACCGCCGCCCCGAGATGCCGCAGCACCCAGAGAAGAGTCCCGTCGCCGCCGAGAATCAGGATCAGATCCGTATTTTCGGCAACATCCTGGATCGGCAACCCTTCAAGATTCGGATCGTCGAATTGAGCCGCAGTTGATTGATCCAGCACGGGAATCACGTTTAAATCCCCAAACTCCTTCCACAGCTGCGCCAGCAAATCATCACTCCCCCTCTTGTCCGGGTTAGCGATCAATCCGATCCGGGGAGATTTGGGAGCCATGGGTTGATTCAGAAATTCAGCAGACAAGAAGACAATCGGGACAATCAGCGGAGCGGGCAATCAGAAAAGAGCGAAAGACTCCAACAAAACCAAAAATTATCCGCTCTCGCAAAAATTCCGGCGAGGTCATTATAAATTTAAAATCATTTTAAAAAATTGTTTTTAATTTTTATTAAATTTAAAATTCTTTATGCCGAAAAGTTTGCTAATTGTCCTCGACTCCGTTGGCATTGGTCATGCAGCCGATGCTGTCGAGTTCGGAGACGAAGGAGCAGATACCGTCGGGCATATCCTGGAAGCTGTTCCGAACCTCGACCTGCCCGCGTTGAACTCCTGCGGACTGAGCGCGGCACGAACCCTGGCTGCAGGTGGCAAGCCGCCGCACGACTCGAACCTGATGGC
>JABDJT010000085.1 GCA_013003335.1 Verrucomicrobiales bacterium
GCAAGTATCCCGCCCGGACCGATACCACGAATTACTTCAGCGGCCGGCGGTCCGAAACTTTCGACGCTGCGCAGTTCGAAACCCAGATGGCCCTGGATGAGGTGACTCTCGCCGAGGCGCTGAAAGAAGGCGGATACCGCACCTTTTTCGCCGGGAAATGGCATCTTGGACCGCAGGGTCACTGGCCGACCGACCAGGGGTTCGACATCAACAAGGGCGGAGCCGAGAACGGTCTGCCACGCAGCTATTTTTCCCCCTACAAAAACGTGAAGAATCTCCCGCCCGGTCCCGAAGGCGAGTTCCTCACTGCCCGTCTCGCCAGCGAAGCCGTCAAGTTTCTCGAGGACAGCGCAAAACAGCCTGACCCGTTCCTGCTCTATCTCTCGTTTTACTCTGTCCACACCCCGCTCCAGGCTCCAAAGCGGCTCATCGATAAATACCAGGCGAAAGCCAAGCGGCTGGGCATTGATGGGGATGAAGGCAGCTTCGATCCGGGCCGCGAACGCCAGGTCTGGCCCGATGCGAAGGGCGACCGGAATGTCCGCATCCGGCAGGATCACGCAGTTTACGCCGCCATGGTCGAGAGCCTCGACACGGCCGTCGGCCGCGTTTTGAAGCGACTTGAGGAACTCGGGCTGAAAGATGATACGGCCGTCCTGTTCATGTCCGACAACGGTGGGCTGTCCACTTCCGAGGGCCTCCCGACGTCGAACCTTCCGCTCCGTGGCGGAAAAGGCTGGATGTATGAAGGCGGCATCCGTGAACCGGTCGTGATCCGCTGGCCGGGTGTCACCGCTCCCGGGACCCGTTGCGCCGCGCCCGCGGTCAGCACAGATTTTTACCCGACGATTCTCGAAATGACCGGGCAGGAAGCGAAGCCCGAGCAACACGTCGACGGCGTCAGCATCGTGCCCCTGCTCCGCAACCCGTTCGCCAAGTTCGATCGCGGCCCGATCTTTTTTCACTATCCGCACTACGCCAACCAGGGCGGATTTCCCTCCAGCGCCGTCCGCGTCGGCGATCTCAAGCTGATCCAGGATCTCGAGGACGGGGAATACGAACTCTACGACCTGAAAGACGATATCGCCGAGCACAACAACCTCGAGCAGCTCAACGCCGACAAGGTCAAGGAAATGGGCGACCTGCTCGATGCCTGGCGCCGCGAAGTCGACGCCAAACCCCTGCGCCCCCACCCCAAAACCGGTGCCAAGCCGCCGAAGTTGTGGTGAATCGCGACGCGTCGGTTACGCCCGATTCGTACGCTTCGTTTTCAGACCCCACACCAGGAAGCCAGCTCCGACCAGGATCATGAACAGGGAGTAAAACTGTCCCTTGGTGAATCCCAGGATCTGTGTCGAATCCGGTTCCCGGAAAAATTCACAGCTGATCCGGCCGATCGCGTAAAAAATGAAAAACAGCCCGGTCAGGATTCCGTGATACAGGTTTTTCCAGCGGACGCGGACAAAATACAGGAGCAAAAACAGCAGCAATCCCTCGGCGATCGCTTCGTAAATCTGGGAGGGATGGCGGGGATTCAGGAAACCGGCGATCGCGTTTCGAACCGCCTCATTTTCCCAGCTGGTTTCCACGAACAGCTTGGCTGCCCGGAACCAGCCCGCATCCGGATTCGGCGCGGCTTCGAGGAGTTGGACGGCCCGAATTCCGGTCTCCGCATCGGCCGCGCGGACGGATTCCACGATTTCATTCGCCTGATCCCGGAACAGCCACTGACCCGTCGTCTCGTCGCGATGAACCAGCTCTTCCGGGAATTTCACCGCCCACGGCACCTTCGAAATCTGGCCGTACAATTCGCCATTGATGAAATTTGCCAGCCGGCCGAACAGGAGCCCCAGCGGGGCGACTGTCACCAGGTTGTCCCCGATTCCCGTCCAGGAAATTTTCATTTTCCACGCGTAGAACCAGGTGAAAATCACCAGCCCGAAAATGCCGCCGTGGCTGGCCATTCCGCCATCGAGGAAATTGAAAAACACTTTCGGGTTGTCGAAAAAATCCTCGCGGTTGTAGAGCAGGAAATAGCCGAGCCGACCGCCCAGCATGACGCCGAGAAACGCCGCCAGCGTGATGAAATCGGCCACCCGGTTCGGTTCCAGCTCGGTGTATCCCTTTTTCGCGAAGCGGACCAGAAGCCAGTAGGCCGCGAAAAAACCGAGCACGTAGGCCAGGCCATACCAGCGAATTCCGATCCGGTCCGTGAACTGAACCACGAACGGGTCCCACTGATGGACGTAAAAATCGGCGAGCAGCTGCGGAAACATTTCCGGCACGATGCCGCGACTTGCTCGAATGGGCCAGTCATTTTGATTGGTCCCGGCGAAAGAATTTCGTAACAGATAGGCTGACCCATCATGAGCGATTCCACCAACGACACCCCCGCCCAGAAACCGATGTCCAGTCCCATGCAGGATTTGCGAAAGCTGAAACGCAATGGCCAGGCCACCGCCGATGAAATTCGGGACTTCCTCGCCGGGATGCACGGCAAGAGCGCCAGCGAAGTTCTCGGGGCGATCGCTTCCAGCAGCCTCGGCAAAGCGACCATCCAATCTTCAATCGGTGTCGCCGCATTCGTTCTCGTCTTCACGCTGATCCCGTGGACCGTCAGCCTGGTCGCGGGAGACGGGGAAAAGCTCAAGCAGCCGGAAGATCCCGCTGCCGCCGAAGTCGCAAAGGCAGATGAGTCAGATTCCGGGGAGGAAGGCGAAACAACGGAAAAAGGAAAAGGGGATGAAACCGCGAAGGGAGAGATCGAAATCGATTTGCTGGATAAGAAGGGGGCCGCCGAAAAGCTCGGCGTGACCGAAGAAAAAACGGCTCCCGCCAACGTGAATCCGCTCGATGGATCAAACGATGATTTATTGAAGGGTCTCGAATAACCGAAACGATCCAACAGGGTACGTTTGCCGAACAGACCCTGTTTGATCGAAATCGATCATGAAAGAGTGGCTCCAACAGCATCGCACGCCGGTCATCCTCGGGGGTGTCTGGATGCTGTTCTGGGCTGATTGGTCGGCCTGGTATTTTTCGCCGACGATTTTGCTCTGGCTCGTATTTACAGCCTTCGCTGCCGGAATCTGGATCTGGTGGTTTCGCTGGGCGAAAAAACAGAATTTTACCAAGGTCCAGCAGCGCTGGGCGCTCGTGCCGGTCGTGTTGCTTTCGTGGCAGTGGGTGGTGTTTTCTTCGAGCGAACTGGGACTTCGCCTCGTCACCAAATTCGCCACACTCGGCGGGTTAATCGTGTTGTTTGGAGCCGGGTTGGCAACGGCCGTCTGGTACGTGGAAAAGTGGTCGCGCGCCTATGCGGCGCAGGCCCGGGCCGTTACGGGCGGGGTCGATCGGACTCTGCCGGATCAGCGAATCTGGAACCTGGCCAATCTTGAGGCGTGGTATTTCCGCCGGAAAGCCCGCAAGCTGGATCAATCCGGATGGACCTTCGTTCTCTACTCGCTGATTTTTATCCTGTTGTTCCTGATCCTCTCGAATTTGCCCGGATGCCGGGAAATTTATGAGATGCCGGCCGGAGGCGGTGAGCAGGCGCAGCTGCAGGTGGTGAAAATTCAAAAGGTGGTGAAGAAGAAGCTCGTCATCAACCCGTTCAGCTCGATCATTTTCAATCCGCCGCCGATTGAAGACATCAAGATGCAATTCGAGAAGCTGACGAAGCACGCCTACCAGGTCGGCTACGGGCAGGGGGAAGGATCCGGTTTCTCGGGCGGGACGAATCGCGGGAAAGTGCGGTTTATCCGGATCGAATATGCCGGTGGTGACTGGGATCAGGATTTCGGGGTTGGCTCGGATTTGAACATGCTGCTCGAGTACGGCATCCGGACCGGGCACAAGATCAACGATAAGACCGAGTCGAGAACGATCGGGCAGCTGAAGAATTTTCCGGTCGGGAAAAGCCCGCCGTTTCTCTACATGACCGGCCAGCGGAACATCTCGATGTCGAATTCGGACATTGAGGTTTTGCGGGAATACATCACCGACAAGCACGGCATGATTTTTGGCGACAACGGCGGCAGCCGCGGCTGGCACAGCCAGTTTTTTGCGATGATGCAGAAAGTATTGCCGAAAGTGAAACCGGTTCGCGTCCCGCTCGATCACCCGATCCACACGACGCCCTACCAGATTCCGTTTCTGCCCTACGTCGCTCCGCACGGCGGGAAAGATGCCTGGGGCTGGGTGGTGGACGGACGACTGGTCGCGTATTACCATCCCGGCGATATCGGCGATGCCTGGGCAGACGGCCACGCCGGGGTGAAGCGCGAGATTTGGGAATACTGTTACCAGCTTGGCACCAACGTTATTTTTTACTCACACGTCGAATACAACAAATGGCTCGATTCACAAAACAAGGACTCCGACAAGGCCGGCAAATCGGACGCTGGCAAGGCTTCCTCCTCGGAGGATTGATTTCGCTTTTCTGCCTGTCGGCTCACGCCCAGAAACTCAGCTGGTCAGAACAGATT
>JABDJT010000105.1 GCA_013003335.1 Verrucomicrobiales bacterium
TATCTGTTCAATGAACCAACCCTGCTTGATCGAAAATCTTCTGTTCATAAGTCTGAATACTGAAAAATTTTACTGAATCCTTTCCCTACCTCACCGCTTCCTCGCCGCTTCAAACACCGCCGTCCGCAGCTCCCCGATCTTTGCTTCCTGCTTTTTTACAATCGGATCGAACATTGGAATTTCTTTCGCATTGTTGCCCTGCTCGTGTTTGCGGAAGAGAAACAAATACGTCTCGTTTGCAGGGCGCCAGCGATGGAAAAAGGTGCGGTTTTTCTTCACGACCGTGTCACGCAGCGCATCGACTTTTTCCTGCACCGTTTCGTCGACGAGGCCATCCGGCATTTTCAAACCAAGCTCCTCGACAAGGTGCTGACCGATCTTCTCGTATCCGGCTTCGCCGTAATGAATCCCGTTATCGGTGAGCGGCGGTTCGGCCACGTCGCCGGAAAAATCATCGCCACCCATCGCGCCGAACAGGTCGACGAAACGCGCATTCTTCTCTTTCGCGAGATCACGAATCGCATCGCGGTATTTCGCCAGCCGCTGGTTGTTTTCGGTTTGATCCGGCAGTGGCGCCCCGAGATTCTCGAGCGGCGGCGGGGAAACGAGTACGACTTCGCGGAGCCCGTCACCGGCATTGGCCCGAATCCGATCGATCAAGGCTGCGTATCCGCTTTTGAATACGCTCAGGCGATCCTGGCTCCCCAGCTTTGGTGCCTCCGCCGGATCGAGCGTCCAGCTTTGGTCCGGCGTCATCGCCGCCCCGGTGCCGTACGTCAGGAAAACGACGCTCGGCTTCAATTCGTTGATGCCCTTGTCGAGACGATCCCGGCCTTCCTTCGGCGCTCCGAAATAGGATCGTGCGTCTCCGAACACCGAATCACCCGACCAACCAAGATTGCGAAATTTCAGCCCCGTCACCTTCGGCCCGGCAGCGAGTTCCAGAGCGGTTTCGATGTGCCCGTATCGCTGAGCGCGCTCGGTGAACGTGTTGCCGACAAAGACGATGGTGTCGCCGGATTTCAATGCAAATTCAGCCAGCTTAGCCGGTTTCTCCTGCGAAATTCCGGAGCCGGAAAGAAAAATTGCGAGGGCGAAAAAGAAGGCGGCTTTCATGAAATAAATGGGACCGGAATCGTACGGGGCGGCTGGCGGGATTGCAATCACGCAAACGAAGCAACAGATTCGAAGCAGAGCGGAGAAAGACGGAGGGAAGCGCAGTCAATTGATTCGGCAAACCAACCCTGTTCATTCGGAAACTCACTTCGCGGCTGCAGTCGCTTTTTCTTTTTCGTCCGACTTGCGTTCTTCGCTGGCCGGTGTGAATTCCGTCTTCTTCTCGTCCCCTTCGGCTTCGAGATCTTTCATGAAAATCTCGACCGCCTTTTCAATCTGACGATCCCGACCGGTCGCCTGGTCGGACGGTTCGGGCCAGACGATGACGTCCGGCACAGCCCCGTTCAGTTCCATATCCGCCCCGTCGCTTTTCCGATACCAACCGCGAAACGGCAGCCGGAGCGTCCCGACATCCATAATCGAGGTCGCACCAGTGGAAATCACGCCGCCGGCCGTGGGGACACCGACGAGTTTTCCGCGACCGAGTTCCTTGATGGCATGGCTGAAAATTTCCGCGTTGGAAAAGCTGTTCTGGTTGCACAAAACGAGGATCGGCTTGGTCCAGGTCGCGTAGACGAGGCGGTCCTGCGGATAGCCTGGGCCGCCGCCGCGGGGCACGGTCACGGCATGCTGGGCGGGAGTCAGGACGGTGAGCAGATGGTCGGCTGTGAATCCGCCGCCGTTGTCACGAACGTCGATGACCAGGCCTTCTTTCCCCGCGCCGCGCGCGAAGATTTCCTCTTCGAACTTGATGAATTCGTTCCATTGCATCTTCGGCACATAAACGTATCCGATCCGGTCGTTGCTGAGCTTTTCAACGAGCTTGCGATTGTTGGCGAGGCGATTCTTGAAGAGGGCGGATCGTGCTGCTGTGTAGCTGCCGGGGCGCATCGTGACCACCCGCGTTTTCGGAGGCTCGGGTTCCGCCGGCTTCGGTTCTTCGGCTTTGGCAGGTTCTTTATCCCCTTTTTCTTTGTCCGGCTCTGCTTTGCCTTCGGCCTTGCCCTTTTCCTTACCCTTTCCTTTGCCTTTTCCTTTACCCTTCGGCTTCGGTTCCGGGCGGGATTTCAACTCGAGGCGGATGTCGCGATCCGACCGGCCGTTGAGCACGAGCGTGAGATCGGTGTCGGGAGTCACGTCGCGGCCATCGATTTTCAAAATTACGTCACCGGCTTTCAAATCAATGCCCGGCTTGTCGGCGTGGCCGTTCTCGATGACCTCAAGGATTTTCAGGCCGGGGCCTTTGAAATGCGGGTCAAACCAAACACCGAGATGCGCGGTCGATTCCGTCCAACCGCCGGAGGAGGATGACATGATTCGGACGCCGGACGTACTGCTGCTGCCCGAGCGGAACCCGAGGTGCGAGCCGTTCAATTCCCCGAGCAGCATGGCCGCGACACGATCGAAGGCTTTGGAATCAGCCGCATTGGCGGCGGCATTTTCGTATTTCCGCCGCAGCGCATTCCAGTTCGTGTTGTTCAAATTCTCGTCATACCAGTTATCGCGCATCGTCCGCCAGATCTGGTGAAACGCCGCCTTCTGATACTCGCGGCGGTCGTATTCCTGGTAGGCTTTGAACGGATAGCTGACCAGTTTGCCCTTCGACAAGGTGGACGGAACGCCGCTGACGAGCCAGTAAATCGTGTCGTTTTTCGCATCCCAGCGCGGAAGTCCGCCGGTCTTCGCGTTGAGCAGTGCGGGGGTGGTGAGCTTGTCCGGAAAGGTCACGAAATAGGTGCCCTTGACGCCTTTCAGCTCTCCTGTGAAAGCCAGTCGCTTCGAGTCGTGCGACCAGAAAAGCCCGCCCTCGGTGGAATTCTTGATCGAGATGCGGCGGATGCGTTCGTACAAATCGTCGAACTCGATTTTCACTCCGGTGTCCGGTTTATTGGCCGGGGGAGTGGCCGGGGCCGGTTTTTTCGCGGCCGCTTGCACGGGCGGAGTGGCGGGAGCTTTGGCGGCCGGCTTGGGAGCGGCCTTCGGCTTCGCGGGCGGTTCCGCCTTCGGATTTTGCGGGGCGTCGGATTTGGCGGGAGCAGCCGGTTTGGGGTCGGCTTTCGGCTGGGCGAGCTTCGGCTCGGGCTTCGGTTCCGCTTTTGGTGCAGCTGGTTTCGGTTCGGGCTTCGGCTGGGCCGGGGGAGTTTCCTTTTTCGGCTCGTCCGGTTTCTTCGGCTCCGGATCGGGTTTCTTCGGTTCGTCCGGCTTTTTGGCGGGCGGCGGGGTAGCCGCTTTCCGCTCCTTTTTCATTTTTTCGATCGCGTCGTTGATCTTTTTTTTCCGGCTGTCCCGCTGCTCGGCTTCGCGGGTGAGGTAGACGTAGTAAATGTCCGTTTCCTTCTCATAGCGCCGTCCCGTGAAGGCCAGGATCTTTCCGTCCGGCGACCACCGGGGCGAATAATCATTGTCCGGATGACGCGACAAATTGTAGGGCTTGCGGCCGCCTTCGACCGGCGCGATCCAGATATCGCGATTGAAATCGTTGTCGCTCACCGCGTAGGCGATCCATTTGCCGTCCGGCGAAAACTGATAATCGGGTTGGTTCCACGATTTCACGTGCAGCTTCGCGTTTTTCCCGTCGGGGTCAGCCGAGAACAGGCTTCCGCCGCCCGACACAAACGCAATCCGCTTCCCGCCCGGCACGAAATTCAGGTCTGCTTTCGGCTTCCGGTCCTTCGTGATCGCCGTTTCCTTGAACTCGTCGTTCTGCCAGAAATACCGCTTCGGATCGGCTCGTTCTGCTTTGAAAATATCCATGTTCCCCGTTTCCTCGCGGATGAAATAGATCGATTTCGCATCCGGCGCGAAAACCGGCTCCCGCTCCTCAAAGGGGGTGTTGGTGACCTGCTTCGGCTCCTTCAAAATCGTGTCCATCACCCAGATGTCGCCGCCTGCGGCAAAAGCCATTTCCAACCCGTCCTTCGAAAAACTCAGGTTCGTCGCCTTCGACAAGGTGCGTCGCACGGTGTGATCCGGAATCAAATCGTCCGCCGCCGTCAGGTTCATCCGGGTTGGCTCGACTGCGGCATTTTCGTCGCCTTCTTTTGGATCCAGGTTCAGGCGGTAAAACTCGAATTCCCTCCGGAACACGATGGTCGATCCATCCGCCGAAATCGCGGGGGCGATTATCGAGTCCTCCGAAAATTCCGTCACTTGCCCCGCATCTTTTTTCGCCGCCAGGTCGAATTCCCACAGGTTGAACTGCCCTTCTTTTCCGTGACTTCCAGCGTAGTAAAATCCGCCACCGTCGGCCTTCCAGATCGGATCACGCGCCCCGGTTTCGCGGGAGATCAGCTTCGTGAATTTCGGTTCCGGCGTCTCAAGATTCTCCGCCAGCCAAATCTGCGAAGCTTTCGTTCCCCGATACCCTTTTCGATACAAATCATAGCCCTCGCGGGTGAAAAGAAGCTTTTTGCCATCGGGTGAAAGCGCTGCCCGGACACCTTCCGCATCGAAGAGTAGCTTCTCCGCCTTCCGTTCATCGATTCGCACCCGGTAAAACCGCGAGGCACTCCGTGTTCCGAAATCCCGCACCGCGGAAATCAGGATCGATTTTCCCTCGGGATAAAACCCGAGAATTCGCGAACCCTCCGAATGAAACGTGACCTGTCGCGGAATTCCGCCCCGCACGGGCACGACGAACACCTGCTCTTTTCCTTTTTCGAGGCGGGTAAATCCGATTTCCTTTCCGTCCGGGGAAAAAACGGGTCCGTTTTCATAACCCGCGTGTCCCGTCAGCCGTCGGGCCCGTCCGCCGCGCGTCCGCGCGATCCAGATATCCC
>JABDJT010000132.1 GCA_013003335.1 Verrucomicrobiales bacterium
GGATTTGATCGTGACGATGGCGGAAGGCTATCCCGTTCCGGCGGACGGACGGGACATATACCGGAATTTCGTGCTGCCGCTGAACCTCGAGGAAGACAAGTGGGTGAAAGCCGTGGAACTCCGCCCCAGCGCGCGCTCGGTGGTGCATCACTCGCTGTTTTTTCTCGACTCGACCGGCACCGCGCTTGCGAAGGACGGAAAAGACGGCAAGCCCGGCTTCTTCGGAATGGGATTCCGGAAATCCGGATCGCTCGGCGGATACGTCCCCGGTTCGACACCGCGAAAACTGCCCGGTGACCTGGCCCTGCCGCTGCCGAAAGGATCCGATTTGGTGCTGTCGACGCATTTTCATCCGTCCGGAAAACCGGAGCTGGAAAAAACCACCGTGGGTATCTTTTTCGCCGACCAACCGCCGTCGGTGAAAGTGGAAAACGTGCAGGTGCCGCCCGGTTTCGGTCGCGGGATGAAAATCGATATCCCGCCGGGGCAGTCGGATTACACGATCACCGACAGCTTCCGCATCCCGGTGGATGTGAAAGCCATCAAGGTCGGCGGGCACGCGCACTACGTGGCCGAGGACATGAAAATGGTGGCGAAATTTCCCGACGGGCAGGAACTGACGCTGCTGCACATCGACGACTGGGATCTCGACTGGCAGGACGATTACGAATTCGCCAAGCCGATCGCCCTGCCGGCCGGCACGGTTTTAACCACGACGATCATCTACGACAATTCGGACAACAACCCGGACAACCCCTTTTCGCCGCCGAAACGGATCAAATGGGGCCGCGAATCCACCGACGAGATGGGCAGCATCACCCTGATGGTTGTGCCGGACGAAGAATCGGCCTCGCGCAGGTTGTCCGGCGCGAACAAGCTGAACCAGGCGAAAATTCTCGCCCAGCTCGGAGAGGAATTTCAGCGGAGCCGCCTGCTCGAACGACTCCCGCGGGTCGTGACTGCGCTCGATCGCAACAGCGACGGGCTCCTGCAGAAAGAGGAAATTCCCGCCCGGATGCGCGAGCCGCTTCTCGAGAAGCTGGATGCCGACGACAACGACGCGCTCGACAAGGAGGAAATCGAGATGCTGCGGGCGTGGCTCGAGGAACAAAGGAAGAAACGGGAGGTGTGAGGAATTAACGGATGAGGCGGTTGAAATCTCTTAACAAGACCAGCTCCGCCCTGCTGGCAATCCTGTTCATTGCTTCCGCCCTCTACGTTCTGCCGTATCTCTATTTTCGTACGACACAGGTAGAGGCAGAGGCGGGACTGCTCGCGGGACCCAAGGTTGTGTTCCTCGTTCCGCCCCGTTGGTCCCTGGATTACGATTTCAATACCTGGTTCATGCCGCTGCAGCGAATTGACCGGGCCATCACCGGCGACTCCGTTCGGTTTTTGGACCTGAAATCCCCGAAAATTGTTCCGTCGTTCCTTCCTTGAAATCAATGAACTTCATGATGGCGACCCGCGGCTTTCTGATTCTCAGTTCCTTTCTGCTTCCGGTCTTTGGCTTTGCGGGTGAAAAAACCCCCGAATTCACCACGCTCTCCGGCAAAAAAATCGCGCCGCTCTCTCATGCAGACGACACGGTCGCCGTCGTCATTTTCATCACGGTCGACTGCCCGGTCGCCAATGCCTACGCGCCCGAGATCAACCGGCTGCACCAGGCGTTCGCGGACAAACCGGTGCGGATCACGCTCGTCCACGTCGATCCCGATTTGTCCGCGGAAGACGCGAAAAAACATGCGTCCGACTACCGGCTGGAGGCTCCGGTGATCATCGATCGCAAGCACCGGCTCGTCGCCATTACCGAAGCCCGCTACACGCCGGAAGCCGCGGTTTACGATGCGAAGGGCGAGCGGGTTTACCTCGGCCGTATCAACAATCTCTATTCCGGATTCGGCGATCGACGGCGCGTCGTGACCGAGCACAATCTCCGCGACGCCATCACGGCCGCGCTGGCCGGGAAACCGGTCACCAAACCGAAGGTCGAGCCGGTCGGCTGTTACATCCCCGATTTGGATTGATCCGGCGACGCATTCTGAGTAGAAACGGGTATGAAACCCCTTTTCCGCCCGTTCTTTTCCGTCCTCGCGGTCGCTATCGCCTTCACGACTGCTTCCGCACAGGACACCGATCCGCTCGCCGATTTCATCCGCATCGTCGAGCTGCGGGAGGACAAAACCAAGGTCCCGGAACTGGTCGAGGCCTGCAAAAAATTCAGCGAGACCCACGAGGGAACTTCCGCCGATGCCCATGTCCTCTATTTCCTCGCCAAGGCGACCCACGATGCCAAGAAATACGACGAGTCGAACGAAGCAGCCACGGCCCTGATCGACAATCACGGCGATTCTCCGCTGCTGGTCAAAACCCGCATGCTGCGTGGCGAATCGCACCGTCTTACCGAGAAATGGGAAGACGCGCTGCCCGATTTCAAGGCGGCCTTCGAAGGGTTCGCGAAGGAGAAACACGCCGAGGCACCGCACGCCCTGTATCACCTCGCGCAGAGCTACCACTTCACCGATCAGCCGGACAAGGCCGATGAATCCTACGAGACCCTGAAAACGAAATATCCCGGCAACCGCTACATCGCCACCGTCGCCAAGCTGCTTGGCAAGGAAGCCCCCGCCGCACCGGCTGCGCCTGCGGCAGCTCCGAAACCGAAGCCGTTTGAGAAAGGCGATGCCGCCCCGGACATCAAGTTCACCCAGCTCTCCGATAACGCCGAGAAGAAGCTGTCCGATTTCAAAGGCAAGGTCGTCGTGATCGATTTCTGGGCGTCCTGGTGCGGTCCCTGCCAGGCTCCCATGGCAAAAATGCAGACCTACGGCGAAAAGCACCCCGAGTGGAAGGACCAGGTCGTGCTGATGGCTCTCAGCATCGATAAAACTGCCGACGTTGCCATCAAGCACCTCGATGCGAAGGGCTGGGATAAAACCTACAACACCTGGGGCGGAGCCGGCGGTTTTCGGGCGCCCGCACCAACCGCCTACCAGGTCCGCGGCATCCCGTCCGCCTATGTCATTGACCAGGACGGAAAAATCGCCGCGATGGGGCATCCCAACACCCTCGATATCCCCGAAATCGTCGGCGGGTTATTGAAGTAGTACGGCTGACTTTCACGATCCAACAGGGTTAGCTCGTCGAACAAACCCGGTTCATTCGAAAAACCCGATTCCGCAGGCGGGGCCGGATCCAGACCGCGATTTGGTTAGGCAAAATATGGCTTTCGGCACGATTCATTCGGATTAGAAATGCGAGGATTGTGACTTTTCTGACACAAAATACCAGTTGTCCTAACCAAATGATTTTTTTCCTAACCAAAAGAATTCTGAAAAAAGTGATTTCAATTTGGCAAATCTGAAATACATAACGGGAGGAACTGGATGAGCTGCTTATGGGAGACAATTGCGCGGGCACCTGTGATCAGGAGGACCCCCATTCCCCAATACCGGGGGGTGATCGGGTGCCCGCCTTCTTCCATGGCGCAGATCCAGATCATCTGCCATGAACCCTGAAGATCCGTATCCCGTCCCAACTCACCGCGATCTCGATCTGAACCGGATCGAACTTGCCATCCACATGCTGTCGCACCGGCAGTATGCCGTCCTCTCCTGGTTGTCCCACGGGAAAACCGATCCGGAGATCGGCGAGATCCTGAATCTCGGCCCTGAAACGGTCGAGCAGGAGGTTATCACCATCCTTGCCCGGATGGATGTGGAGAGCCGATTCACCGCTGCGGCCCGGTTTCTCTACTGGTCGTTTCACCGGGATTTTTCCGGCATGGAAAAAGCAGGGTGAATTTCCACGGAAAAACGGCTTTCAAAACCGCCTGAAATTCAAGGTGTTATTCTCTTGCTATCCTTCAAGTGATTGTCTAGAACGTTGGTTATCCCCCCGGGAGAACCACGAACCAGACAGGATATGAAGGAACCAAACTCACCTCGTGTGGGCG
>JABDJT010000136.1 GCA_013003335.1 Verrucomicrobiales bacterium
GAGTGATCCTGGCCGACAACCCGGAGATTGCCAAAGCGATCATCGAAACACTGCACAGCGCCCAGCAAAACGTGCTCATCCAGAAATTTGTCGCTGAAAGCAAAGGCAAAGACGTCCGGGCATTTGTCATCAATGATCGCGTTGTCGGGGCCATTCGGCGGACAGCCCAGGGGCAGGAATTTCGAAGCAACGTTCACCGTGGAGGCGTGGCAACGGCGATTGATCTGGACCCGGCTTATGAAAAAGCAGCCGTCATGGCGGCCCAGATCATGGGGCTGAAAGTGTGTGGCGTCGATATGCTCGAGGGAAAAGACGGACCGCAGATTATGGAAATCAATTCGTCCCCGGGCTTGGAAGGAATCGAGGGAGCAACCGGTCTCGATATTGCCGGGGAAGTCATCGATTTTATCGCCGACCAGGCAAAAATGCCCGACATCGATCTTCGTCAGCGACTCACGATTAGTCGGGGATACGGCGTGGCGGATATCTTCATTCCGGAAGGCAGCGCCTTCGTCGGCAAAACCATTCTCGAAACCAATCTCAGGGATCAGGACGTGGTGGTGCTCACGCTCAAACGGAATGAATCGGTCATCTCCAATCCGAAATCATCCCGTGTCCTCGAAGCTCATGACAGCCTCCTCTGCTACGGCAAAATCGAGAACATGAAGAAGATGCTTCACGATCGACCCGAACGGAAAAAGAAAATCAAGGACCTCCCTGAAACCCCCGTCACCGAGGGCACCACCCATGCCTGATTCCACGCCCCCTCGCGAAAAACGCCCCGTCGATGTCTGGGGGAAAACCCGGATCAAACCCGGTAAACGAAAGCGAATCCGACTCAACGCAGGTGAGAGCTTCACCGGCATTAATGTCAGTATGCCGCTTATGGTTTGGCGGGGTGAAGAAGACGGGCCTGTACTTGGCATCACCGGGGCCGTGCACGGAGACGAAATCAACGGGACGGGAGCCATTCGCCGGTTGCTACAGGATTCCCCCGCTTTCAAGCTGAAACGCGGCGCCCTGATTCTCGTTCCGGTTGTGAACATCACCGGGTTTGAGCGATACAGCCGCTACACGGTCGATCGACGGGACTTGAATCGAATGTTCCCCGGTAGCGCAAAAGGAAGTTTGACCAGTCGACTCGCCCACCTGGTCCAGGAAGAAGTGGTTGGCCGATGTGATTATTTACTCGATCTGCATACCGCGGCAGTGCGCCGGACTAATTTTCCGAATCTCCGTGCCGACATGGAGAATCCGGGCTGTGAACGCCTGGCGCGGAGTTTCGGAGCGGAAATCATTGTCGATAACGAAGGGCCCGATGGCTCACTCCGTCGCGAAGCCTGCAAGGCCGGTTGTCCGACAATCATTCTGGAAGCGGGCGAAGTGTGCAAAGTCGAGCCTTCCGTTCAGGAGATGATCCTGCGCGGGATCTCCCATGTGATGGAAGAGCTCAACATGATTGACGTGGAAAACGAAAGCCGCGGTGAAACACCTCCCCATCAGATGGTCGTCAGTCGGTCACGTTGGATTCGTGCGGAGATGGGCGGCTTTTTGCAATTTCACATTGCTCCCGGTGACACCGTCGAAAAAGGACAACCTCTCGCGACCAATACGGGGCTGCTCGGGAAAAAGCTGGAAACCATACTCAGCCCCACCCATGGAATTGTGCTGGGGATGACAACCATGCCCGCTGTCGCTCCGGGGGATCCGGTCGTCCACGTGGCACTCCCCCAGACCAGGAAACAGCTACGTTCTCTCGAAAAAAGTGTCGACCGGATGGAAGACGATACCCTCGAAACCCAGGTCCGCGATCACCTATCGACCAACATTACCGTCGAGGAGCATGTTGTGATCGACGACGAGGACGAGGGATAAAAGATCAGACCTGAAATGGAGTTCAGGGGAGGATCCGCTGGCTAACCGTGGTAGCGGATATCCCACTCGATCGACTGTCGGTTTGAATTGCGCTGCCGCGCTCCCATTGACCGATTACTGAGCCTGCACCACCGTGTGTGGGAGCAGACCGATATCCAGTTTCAGGTCAGGATGGTGCTGGATTACCGGGTCGACGTTGACCACGGCCACAGAATCTCTTTGGGATTCGATTTTCGATTTTTGCTCATCGTCACCGATGACGATGACAAGGTCGAGGAGACCGAAGTGCTCGATCAGGTTAGGATTTTCGGGGAGATACCGGACGCCGTCCGGACTGTCCTCCGCGGTCTCCCGTCCCCGTTGCGAGACGTAGACCCAGAAGTGGGGTGCCAGTTGTTTGGCGATTGCTTCGGTCAGATCCGATTCGTTCTGGTGGTCGATCAGCAGGATATTGGGAAGACGTTTCATCGGGGAAAGAGGGGGTGGGTTGGTTGTTTTGAGGAAAAAGAGAACCCGCGCCCTGTGTAGCGGGCGCGGGTATCTCTATTTCATCGGTTAGTAGTTGGAGATTGGAAGGATCACTCGGGCTTCTTGTCGTCGTCGTCGCCCGGTTTGCCGGCGTCAGCAGGCTCGATGCCCACGGTCGGAACCTTGATGGTCTCTTTTTCCAAAGTCACCTTCGGCACTTCGACCTCGACTTCTTTCAGGCCGGCTTTCACCTCAGCGACATCAACGTCGATCTTCGGCAATTTGCCTTCTTCGGCGTCAACATCGACGCTCGGGAGGTTGCCTTCTTTCGTCACTTTGATTTCCGGCAAGTTGCCTTCTTTCACGTCAACATCGACGCTCGGCAGTTTGCCTTCTTCGGTGACTTCAACGTCGCAGGAGCTAAGCGTGAATGCCGCTCCGACTGCAAAGGTTGAAGTAAGGATTGCTTTCAGTGGTTTTTTCATGGTCTTGGGTTCTTTCTATTTTTTGGTTATAGTGATTGCTATGGACTATTTGGATCAGGCAACCGCGGTTTGCTCGCCACGAGTCAGGATGATGTAGCAGGCGTGAATGATTCCCGGGATGAACCCAAGGAGTGTCAGGAGGATGTTGATCCAAAAGTGTTTTCCGAGTCCCACCTGGAGGAAAACTCCGAGAGGGGGAAGGATGATGGCTGCGATGATTCTGAGTAGGTCTTTCATGGGTAGGTAGGATGTAGGTTGGTAGTTGTCGGTCTGTATTGCTCAAAACGTGCCAACCCTTATTTCGGCTCCCTTTATGGACTGATAGTCAGCGTGTTACGAATATTTTACACCGCGATCTGCACGGCAGACGAAGGGATTTGATCCTGAAATCGGTCATTTTGAAATGCGGTTTGCATGGCATGTGTGCAGAAAGCAAGAATCAAATTTGCCTGAATCTGCGGGACGGATCCTGCGCTTCCGGGAAATTCCGGTTTGAATCCAGCTCTTCGGAATTCGTGATGCTCGTTGAGTCATTCTCAGACCGTGCAAGAGAGGTACAGCAAAAGGGCCGGGTCTTCCGACCCAACCCTGATTCATGATTCTGGAGACAACTCACTCAGGCCGCTGAGAAACCAGCGAGGAGTTGCATTCCTTCTTCTTTCAATTCATCGCCAATCCGCCCCCGGAGCAGATCCATGCCGCGACGGATTCGGGCTTTCACGGTTCCGAGGGGTCTCTGAATCTTTTCCGAAATTTGCCGCTGCGTCAGGCCCTCGAAATAGGCCAGCTCGATCACCTCGCGCTGCGACGGGGTCAGTTCCACCACTGCGTTCTCGAGGAATCTCCGGGCGTCTGCCCGATGGATCTCCTCGCGACCGGACGTGCGCGCCTCGGGCCGGCCCGTTTCGAGCCGCTTTTCGTAGCGATCATATAGCGCGCAGCGCCGCTGGACGCTTCGCACCCGGTCAATCGACCGGTTTCGGGCAATGGTGCAGACCCAGGTAACGAGGGAGCCCTTTTTCGGATGGTAGGAATCGGCTTTGTTCCAAATCTTGCTCAGGATTTCGACGGCTACGTCTTCAGTATCTTCGCGGTGTCTCAGGACCTTGAGAGCCGTGGAATAAATCAGGGGGTAAAAACGGTCTTTGAACTCGGCAAAGGCGCCTGAGGATTTTGCAGCAATTCGCTGCATCAACTCGAAGTCCGCCTGGCGGTCGGCGGCGGGAGCGGTTTGGGCTTTCATAGCTGTTGGTTAAAACGAAACAACAGGGTCTGTTCGCTGAACTGACCCTGTTGCTTCAATGTGAGGATGAAAACGTCGAGTGGAGTTTCAACTCGATCAGGCGGCCATCGCCAGGTTTGATTGAAGCCGCAGAGCGGTGTGAATCACGAGCGCGTCAGCGGTCTCGGTGATGAGGTAGTCCAGGAGAGCATCGATCTGAGCCAGAGCTTCCTGTTGATCATCTGCTTCTGACGAGACGGCGGCCGCAAGGCTCGCGTTGCTGAATGTCTGGAGGAAAAATGCAAATTCCTGATCGATTTTTTGGAGATTGGTTTCTCCGAGGAGAAGCCGGGCCCGAATTCCCCAACTTGTGCAGGAGTCGTCGTGAAAGGCGCTTTCTTCAGCCTCGTCGACGACTTCGTGGAAGAATTCGGCCAGTCGGGTCCAGGTTTCCTTATTCCGGGACGCCATTTCAAGGTTATACAGGGCCAACGCTGCCAGGTTTTTCGCGACTTGGCGAAACTGAGAGCGGTTGGAGTAGTGCAGTGGGTGGGGGGTGAATTGAATCGTTTTCATTATGCCCCCCATATTTTGCAGGTGTTGTGCCAATGGCATCAAAAACGTAACTCGCTGAAAATCAGTGACTCGATCTATTTCATTTCGGAAATATCGGCCCAAAATCGTGCAAAATGCCATGCGCATTGCACGATTGGCTCAATCCGTCAGCAGGTTCAACAAATCAGCAGCCCGGTAAAAATTGCTGCTGGCGAAGGCCGTTTCATTTTCCTCGGAACCATTGCGGCAGGCCAGCAAGTGCGAGGTTATGAACTTCCAGATTTTCCGTTCCTCCGTATCGATTGATTCGAGCAATTGGTCGGCCTTTTCGAGGTTGCGCTGGCGGATTTGGCGGCGCACTTCGCTCATTTCGGTGAGGTCGACGCCGGTCTCTTCGGCTACGACGGTCGCCACGGCATTCCGGAGTTCATCCGGCGTAGTTGGTTTCCGGAGAAAGTCGACAACACCCTTGTCCACCGCTCGGATCGCGGTGTCACTGTCCATAAACGCGGACGCGAGGACTGTTGGGACGAATATTTTCTTTTCGGAAAGGGCTGCAAGAACTTCCAGCCCGTCTTTTCCGGGCATCCGGAGATCGAGAAGGACGACCGAGACGGGAGGCAAAGTTGTGTCGGTCAGGCGTTGGATGGCCTTTTCGCCGTCCGGAGCACCTTCGATTTCGTACCCCTCGGTCTGGAGAGCGAATTCGAAGCCCATTCGCAGGGTCGGTTCATCGTCGACGATGAGAATCCGGTGATCGGCATGATTGATGGAAGCTGCTGCGTTCATTTCTGCTTAACTGCTGAGTGGTAGTTCAAAGAAAAATTCGGTGGATTCGTCCGGGCTGCTTTCGACTCCGATCCGTCCGTGGTGGGCCCGGATGATTTCCCGTGAAACCCACAGTCCAAGACCGGCGCGCCTCGAGTTTTCATTTACCCGGAAAAATCGTTCGAAGATTCGATCCTGATCTTCCTCGGCCACGCCGCGACCCCGATCCAGAATGGAAAACCGGACGAAATTTCCGTCAGCAGACTTGGCTGCTTTTACCGTGACCGGGCTGCCTTCAAGCTGATATCGTTCAGCATTTGAAATCAGGTTTTCGAATACCAGGTTCACCTGGAAGGGGTCTGCGAGAACGTTTGGCAGGTGAGAATCAATTTCGAAGTCAAGATTCGGACCGTCGGCGTGTTCCCGGCGAACGGCATCCAGCAGAAGTTCAACCGGGTAGGGCTGCATCGTGAGATTGGGATCGCCTTCGCTGCGCGAGCTTTTCAACAGGAGGTCCAAAG
>JABDJT010000163.1 GCA_013003335.1 Verrucomicrobiales bacterium
TCACGACCCGGCGATCACCTACATCCAGACCGGCAGCCAGATTCCCGCGTGAAATCGGTGTCAGCCGCCGGCAGTTGGAACGAAAATTTGCCCGGGAAATCGGACGGTCTCCGCTCGCCGAACTTCAGCGGCTCCGGTTAGGTGAAGCCCGTCGATTGCTCCTGGAAACCCGCCTGCCTCTCCGGACAATCGCGTTCCGCAGCGGCGTCGGCGACGCCAACAAGCTGGTTTCATTGTTCCGGAAAGAGACCGGCCAGACACCCGGACAATTTAGAAAGCAGGGCTGAAAACGATCCAACAGGGTTAGTATGCCGAACAGACCCTGTTGGTTCGTACTTTATCAGGAGGAGGAATCTGCGATAGGCTGCTTCGATCTCCGGCTATCCGCGATTCTCAACTTCGATGATTCACCACCTGTCACTCCCTGTTTCGGATTTGGAGCGATCCGCAGCTTTTTACGATTCCGTTCTACTTCCACTCGGGTATGCGCAGGTTTGGATTCATGAAGTGGATTCCGGTTATGTGGAGGCAGCGGTAGGGTATGGCTTACCGGAAAGTGAAGATGAGTTTGCCGTTCGTCTTCGCACGGAGGATCTCGACGTGCCGGGAGATGGCTTCCACATCGCGTTCGGTGCGCCTTCGCGGGAAGCAGTCGACGAGTTTTACCAAGCCGCTATCAAGACCGGAGGACAGGACAACGGCGGATGCGGAAATCATCCGGAATATGGCCCGGACTATTACGCCGCTTTTGTCTTTGACCCAGACGGGTATCGGATTGAAGCAGTCCTCGATGCGGAACGCGCAACTCACTGATTTTCTTTATCGAACTGCGCGTCGAAGACAATATCCGACACGGGAAAGTCGACCTTTTTGCAATACTCGGCGGACTCGGCGGCACCGGCTTCGCGGTCCATCGCACCATCTTCCCATTCGACGGAAAGCGGGCCCTGGTAACCGATGTCGTTCAGGGCACGGATGATTTTCTCGAAGTTGATGTTGCCGCGACCGACGGATTTGAAATCCCAGAAGCGGTTCCGCTTGTGGAAATCGACGTGACCGCCGAAGACGCCGGCCTCGGTCGGTTTGTCGCTCCAACTCACGTCTTTCATGTGCACGTGATTGATGCGGTCGGCGAATTTGTAAATGAACTCGACGTAATCGACACCCTGGTATCCGAAGTGCGACGGATCGTAGTTGAATCCGAAAGCGGGGTGATGATCGATCGCTTCGAGAGCGCGCTCGGCGGAGGCGATGTCGAAGGCGATTTCGGTGGGATGAACTTCGAGGCCGAACTTGATGCCGTTTTCCTGGAACACATCCATGATCGGACCGAAGCGGTCGGCGAAGTCTTTGAACCCGTCATCGATCTGGCTCGGCAGGTTGGGCGGGAAAGAATAGACGAGGTGCCAGATGGAAGAGCCGGTGAACCCGTTCACGACGCTGACGCCGAATTCTTTTGCCGCCACGGCGGTCTTTTTCAATTCCTCGGCCGCGCGCTGGCGGACGCCTTCTGGGTCGCCGTCGCCATAAATGTAATCCGGCAGAATCTGGGCGTGACGTTCGTCGATCCGGTCACAGACCGCCTGACCAACGAGGTGGCTGGAGATGGCGAAGCACTTCATGTCGTGCTTGTCGAGCAACTCGCGCTTGGCTTTGCAGTAATCTGCATCGGCCTTGTCGACTTCGAAATGATCGCCCCAGCAGCCGAGTTCAACGCCATCGTAGCCGAACGACTTGGCTTTCGTGATGATCGTTTCGCAATCGAGATCGGCCCACTGGCCAGTGAAAAGAGTGACGGGTCTGCCCATTTTATTGAAGGTGTCAGGAGTTAGGTTTCAGGGATCAGGTATAGAAAACGGATCGCAATTCCAGCATCGAATCGAAGGGGAGTCAAGATGTGAACGCCCGTGAAGCCTTGTGCCTCTCCGGTTACACTTTGGGAAACTTCACCCACTTTTGATCCGAGGCAGAGCTTTCCACCGTGGCCTTGATAAATGCCATGCCGGCCACACCATCATCGACCGTCGGGAAATCGTATCCGCCTTCGGGGGCGGAATTTCCGTCGATCTGGTCGGAAATCGCTTCGGCTGCAGCGAGGTAAATATTGGCGAATGCCTCAATGAATCCCTCGGGGTGAGCGAAGGGCGTCCGACTGTATTTGCTGGCCTGTTCGCCGACGTAATCGTTCCCGCGACGATACACTTTCCGTGGTGCGTTGGCGTATTTCACGATCAAATCGTTCGGTTCTTCCTGGTGCCATTCCAGCGAAGCTTTGGTGCCGTATACCCGGATATTCAGGGCGTTTTCATCGCCGTTGGAAATCTGGGAGGCGTAGATGATGCCTTTCGCGCCTCCTTCGAACCGGACGAGGTTGTTCCCGTCGTCGTCGAGCTCGCGACCGGGGATGAAAGCGGTCAGTTCCGAGCAGATTTCATCGATTTCAAGGCCGGTGATGTAGCGAACGAGATTGTGCGCGTGGGTTCCGATGTCGCCCATGCAGTTGGAAATTCCGGCAATGTTCGGATCGGAGCGCCAGTTGTTGATCTTGCCCTGTCCGTCACCTTCGACATCACCGACGGCGTAACCCTGCGGGTATTCGGCGACGATTTTCAAAATCCGGCCCAGTTCGCCGTCGTCGACCATCCGCCTGGCTTCCTTCACCATCGGGTAGCCGGTGTAGTTGTGGGTCAGGGCGAACACGCGATCGCTGTTGTTCACGATGTCCCTCAATTCGACGGCCTGGTCGTAAGTCTGGGTCATCGGCTTGTCGCAAATCACGTTGATGCCGGCTTCGATGAAGGTTTTGGCGACGTCGAAGTGCAGGTGGTTTTGCACCACGATGGAGACGAAATCGATCTTGTCTTCGCGGGCGGCTTCTTTCTCCGCCATCTCGGCGTAGCTGCCGTAGACGCGGTCGGGGTCGAGAAAAAAATCTTCCCCCGACAGCTTCGATTTTTCCGGATCAGAGGAAAAACAGCCGGCGACCAGCTCGATTTTTCCATCCAGGTTGGCAGCCATGCGGTGCACACTACCGATGAACGCACCACGTCCACCGCCGACCATTCCCATGCGAAGTTTTCGATTCATAATTGAGGCAAAGATTGAGTCAGAAATTGGTCGGCGAGGGTAGCAAAAACCGGAGAAAAATCAATCACTCACGGAGCCGGGCGATGAACGATTCGCCGGGCCCGGTCGAATTCTCCCTCGAATCCGGATCAGGCTTCGACCAGCAAGCGGTCCGGGTCCTCGATACAATCCTTGACCCGAATCAGGAAGGTGACGGCTTCTTTGCCGTCGACGATTCGGTGATCGTAGCTGAGCGCGAGATACATCATCGGGCGGATGACAACTTCGCCGTCGATCGCCACGGGGCGCTGTTGAATGGTGTGCATCCCGAGAATTCCGGACTGCGGGGGATTCAAGATGGGCGTGCTGAGCAGGGACCCGTAGATCCCGCCGTTCGAGATCGTGAAAACACCGCCCTGGAGGTCGTCCAGCCCGATTTTTCCTTCCCGGGCGCGGGTGGCGTAGTCGATGATGTCCTGTTCGATTTCCGCGAATGATTTTTCATCGCAATCGCGAATGACCGGGACGATCAGGCCTTTCTCCGTGCCGACGGCCACGCCGATATCGTAAAAATGGTTCTCGATGATTTCGTCGCCCTCGACCCGCGCATTGATGGACGGAACCGCCTTCAGCCCCTCAACGACGGCTTTGATGAAAAAGGACATGAAACCGAGTTTGCAGCCGTGCTTCGCCACGAAGGATTCCTGAACGCTTTTCCGCACCGCCATGACTTCGCCCATGTCCGCTTCGTTGAAGGTCGTAAGGATCGCGGCGTTCTGCTGCGCGGAAACCAGGTGGTCGGCAATTTTCCGCCGAAGCGGCGACATTTTCTTCCGGGTGGTTCGGCCTGTTTCGTCCGCGTTTTTCTTCGCGGGAGTTTCGTCTGCGGGAGGGGATTCCACGACCGACAATTCGGGGCCGGAATCTTCGCCTGGTTTTGCCTCCAGCGCGTTCATCACGTCGCTTTTCGTAATTTTCCCACCACTTCCCGTGCCTTTGACGCGGGAAAGATCGAGTCCTTTGTCTTCGGCGATTTTCCGCGCCACGGGCGTGGCTTTGACGCCCCTCCCGGCACTGCTGCCGTCGTCTTTTTCTTCTTCCGATTTGGCGGATGATTCTTCTGTTTTATCCTCCTCCTTGTCGGGCTCGGCTTCAGGTTCGGGCCCGGCGGTATCTGCGGGAGGTGTGCCTTCTCCCTCTTCAATCACCGCGACCACCGCTCCAATCTCGACCTCGTCGCCCTCCTTGGCCTTGTGACGCAGAACTCCGTCTTCTTCGGCTTCGAGTTCCGACGAAATCTTATCCGTTTCGATGGTGAGAATGATGTCTCCGCGCTTCACGGATTCGCCATCGGCCTTGTTCCACGAACCGATCGTCGCGGAGGTGATGGACTCGCCGACGGCGGGAATCTTAATTTCGGTAGCCATTTTCTTGTTTCAAAAAATCACACGTTGAAGGCTCGTTCGACCAGGTCTTTCTGCTCGCGCTTGTGAATCGCTTTTGATCCGGTGGACGGACTGGCCGCGGAAACCCGTCCGGCATAGCGGACCCGATGACCGGCGATTTTTTCCAGTCGCGACCAGACGAAACTCCAGGCGCCCATGTTGAGGGGTTCCTCCTGGCACCAAACCCATTTGCTCGCGTTCGGGTAGCGGCTGGCGATCTCTTTAATTTTCGCGGCATACCAGGGGTACATTTGCTCGATACGAATGATCGCAGCATTGTTGAGATCCGCTTCCGTGCGGTGCTTGTCGAGGTCGTAAAACACCTTGCCACTGCAGAAAATGAGCCGGTCGATGTGTTCGTTCGCTTTCCTCACATCCGAGGTGTCATCGAGGATTTCGTGAAAGGCAGTTCCCTCGTCCATATCCACAAGACTGGAGGTGCATTCCGGGTGATT
>JABDJT010000171.1 GCA_013003335.1 Verrucomicrobiales bacterium
AGTCGAGCACGATCACATCGAGAGCGTTGGAACGAACGAGTGTTTCGACAATCCGGAGAGCTTCCTCCCCGGAACTCGGCTGGGAGATCAGGAGTTCTTCGAGATTCACCCCGAGCTTGCGGGCGTACTGCGGGTCGAGAGCGTGTTCGACATCCACAAATGCGGCGAGGCCGCCGGCTTTTTGAGCCTGGGCGATGACCGTAAGAGTAAGCGTCGTTTTACCGGAGGATTCCGGTCCGTAAATTTCCACGATCCGTCCACGGGGAAAACCGCCGGCTCCGAGAGCGCGATCGATTAGAAGGTTTCCGGTCGGGATGGTTTCAACATCGATGTGCGTGTCGCTGCCGAGACGCATGATGGCGGTTTCACCGTAGTCTTTCTGAATTTGAGAAATGGCGAGTTCGAGATTTTTGGCCCGGGCTTCGACCAGCGGATTTTTTTCTGTTTGTTTGGCCATCTTTTTATCGGGAGCAGGTTTCTGGGATTTGGTGGAGACGGGTTTATCCGCGGATTTTTTGGAGGCCGCGGACGACTTTTTGGTGGTCGATTTTTTCGACTTGGGATCTGAAGACTCGGATTGAGCCTCAGCTTCGGAAGGAGATAACAGTTCTACCATGGTTTGACAATTGGGTTATGCGATAGGTGACTGTAATAACAACTGTTCAACTGTCCAGTGAAAAAAATTACATTAAATGCGCGGTGATGTGTTTTTCCCGATGGGAAGGCGATTCCAGCCGGAGAAAAAAATGGATAGGGGACCGGATTATCCTTCCACCCGCATCCAAACCGGCTCTTCGCGGATGCAATCGAGGGCTCCGATTTTGGCGATGGTATCGCGGACGACCCCGAACGGGGCGTAGTGCAGCATGAGAACAATCGGGGCGACTTCTTCGTCGTGATCCTCGGGCTGGATGACCGAAAGAATACCAATTTCCTGTTTCCCGAGCAGCGTCGCAATCTGAGCGAGCACACCGGGCCGGTCATCGGCTTCGACGCGCAGGTAATACTTGGAAATGGTGTCTTCGACCGGCATGGGCCGTCCATACAGTCCGTGCGGCACAAACCCGGTCCGGCCGTTGCCGGTTTCGAGTTGCCCCCGGCGGGAGGCCGCATCGGCGAGGTCTGAAATGACGGAGCTGGAGGTCGGGTCCTGTCCCGCGCCCGAGCCGTAAAAGAGCGTTTCGCCCACGACGTCTCCGCAAACCAGAATCGCGTTGTACACCCCTTTCACGGAGGCCAGGATTTGGTCTTTGGAAATCAGGGACGGTTGCACTCGAACCTCAATGGCTCCGGAATCGGTGTGAAGCTGAATCACGGCGAGCAGCTTGACGGTGTATCCCAGCTTGTCGGCGAACTGCGTGTCCTTGCGGCGGACTTTCTCGATTCCCTCCACGAAAATTTCATCTGCCGGCAACCAGCAGCCGTAGCTGAGGGACGCGAGGATGATGGCTTTGTGGGCGGCGTCCCATCCATTGATATCGAGCGTCGGATCAGCCTCGGCGTAGCCCAGGTCTTTCGCCTCACCGAGGGCTTCCTCGTAGCCGAGACCCCCTTCGGCCATGCGGGTGAGAATGTAATTGCAGGTGCCGTTGATGATGCCGGTGACCGACTCGATGTGGTTGCCGATCAGCGATTCCTGCACGGTTTTGATGATTGGAATCCCGCCGGCAACCGCGGCTTCGAAATAGATCGGTGTTTTCTGCTGCTCGGCGAGTGCGAACAACTCGCGGCCATGTTCAGCCAGCAGAGCCTTGTTGCCCGTCACGACGATTTTTTTCTGCAATAGGGCAGACTTGACCAGTTCAAATGCCCGTTCGGTTCCACCGATCAATTCGACGACGATTTCGATCTCGGGATCATTGATCAAATCGTCAAGATCTGTGGAAACGAGATCAGCAGGCAAAGGAACGTCGCGAACTTTGGAGGGATCGCGCACGACGATTTTCCGGACCTGCAAATCACGGCCGGTGCGCTCCCGAAGCAGTTCCCGGTTTTTGAACAGATTTTTGTACACACCGGCACCGACGTTTCCGAAGCCGGCGAGGCCGATCTGGAGTGGTGGATGTGTCAACATGGGTGGGCGTGATCAGGAGAGTCAGAAAAAAGACGGCGAACCGCCGGAAGCAACCCGTATTTTCGCTCAAGCAAAAGGTTCGAATGTTGGACGCGCTGTGGCAAAGTCGCGGTATGCCGCGTTTCAGTGCCAGGGAAAAGAGTCATTTCTTTTCCAGCTTCGAAAAATACATCCGCGCCGGGATGGGCATGGAACGGGCCTGCCAATCGATGCTGGACCTGCCCGGATTTACTCAAGCGGAGCAGATTGTCTGCCGGGGAATCCTGGCCGGGCTGGAATCGGGCGAAACGATCGGCGATTCGCTGAAACGTGGTCAGCCGCTACTTTCCGACCTCGAAGTGGAAATCATCAGCGCCGCCGAGCGGGGTGGATTCCTGGAAATAGGATTCGGGCATCTCGGGCAATATTTTCATCGGCTTCACCAGACCCGGCGGAAAATCCTGAAAGGGTTGATCTACCCGCTGATTCTCGGGCACCTTGCGATTCCGGTCTCCCTGTTCGCGATGACGATGTTCGCTCGCGCCATGCCGGACGCCGATACGGGCTCGGGATTCGACCTGGCGAAAAGCGGGGCGGTTTGGGTGATGATGATTTATGCCGTGTTCGTTCTGATTGCCCTTGTGGGAGTGCGGCTTCATCGAAAAGCGCGAAATTCTCCCGCGGCAGACCGCTTCCTGAACCGGATTCCGGTCATCGGCGCAGCCCGGAGATCGCTGGCGTTGTCCCGGTTTTGTGAAGTCTTCCATATTTTTCTCCTCGCCGGTCTGCGGATGAGCGAGGCCCTTGAAGGAGCGGGTCGGGCGTCGCAGAGCGGACAGATTCGCGCGGCTGCGAAATCGGGAGCGAACCTGATTCGAAACGGCAACCCGCTCTCCGAAGCGGTTTTCGGCGACCCCGAAGCTTTTCCCAACGATTTTGCCCGCGCGATCGCCACGGCGGAGGAATCAGGCCAGTTGGACGGGGAAATTGCCCGCTGGGCGCAGTTTTACACCGAAGACGCGGGTGAAGCGATGGAACGGCTCGCGGAATGGGCACCCCGGGTGTTTTACTGGTTCATCCTCGTCCTTGTCGCCGTGCTGTTCATCAAGGTGGGCCTCGCCTACTTCGGTTTGATTGAAGGCTGGCTGAATTTCATGCCTTGAGCAGACGGCAGCTGTCACGCAAAAATGCGCAATTCGGAGATCGAAAAGAGCTCGAAACGAAACCATACTGTTGGTTCGATGAACAAACCCTGTTGGATCGTTTTTGGCTTTGTTTGCGCCGCCGCAATCATGACGGCGGAGGAACCGGTTGATTTCAATCGGGACATCCGCCCCATCCTTTCGGAAAACTGTTTTCATTGCCACGGCCCGGATGCCGAAGCGCGGAAGGCGGATTTGCGGATGGATACGGAGGAGGCGACCCGCGCGGATTTGGGCGGATACGCTGCCATTGTGCCGGGCGACCTGGAAAACAGCGAAGCGTGGCTCCGGATCGACACGGATGATCCGGACGATGTGATGCCGCCGCCGAAATCGAAGCGCGAGCTGACGGTGAAGCAGAAAAAGCTCCTGAAGCGGTGGATCGAGAGCGGCGGAAAGTTCGAAAATCACTGGGCTTACGAAAAACCGGTTCGGCCGAAGGTTCCGAAAGCGGCCAACGCGATTGATCATTTTGTTCGGGACCGGCTGACCCGCGAAAACCTGAACTGGTCGGAGCAGGCGGATGCACGGGCCGTGATTCGCCGGGCCAGTTTTGATTTGATCGGCCTGCCGCCGTCCATCGAGGAGGTCGAGACCTTTGAAAAAGAAGCCAAAGTGGATTTTGACACGGCCTACGAAAAGCTGGTCGAACGGTTGCTGGCTTCGCCGCGATTTGGCGAAAAATGGGCGCGGCCGTGGCTGGATTTGGCGCGGTATGCCGATTCAAACGGTTTCCAGGCCGACCAGATTCGGGACAGCTGGGCGTATCGGGACTGGGTGATCAGTGCCCTCAACAAGAACATGCCCTTCGATCAATTCACGATCGAACAGCTCGCCGGCGATTTGCTCCCGAATGCGACGCTGGAAAACCAGATCGCGACCGGTTTTCACCGGACCGTGACCTGCAATGTCGAGGCCGGGGTGCACCCCGAGGAAAACCGCACCAATCAGGTCGTCGATCGCGTAAATACAACGGGGACGGTGTGGCTCGGAACGACCATGGAGTGCGCCCAGTGCCACGATCACAAATACGACCCTTTCACGATGAAGGATTACTACGGGATCTTTGCGTATTTCAACAATACCCCGCTTGAAGTCCGCAACCCGAGCGGGAAAGGCGTCAGCTTTGATTTTTACGGTCCGAAAATGGATCTGCCGATGAGCGAGGACAAAGAAGCGCGTCGGAAAACGATCGCGGCTCAGCTGGAGGATCTGCAAGCGGAGCGAAAAGTGGTCGCGGCGACTTCGAAAAAGGAACGGGTGAAATGGGAATCCCGATTGATGGACGCCCTCAAAACATCGCCTGAATGGCAAGTGCTGGAGATTGCGGAATTCAAAGGCAGCCGGGAGGAAACGTTTCAGGATTTGAAAGACGGATCGATTCTCGTGACGGGTCCGATTCCGGATAAGTCGACCTACACGGTGAAAGTCCGTACGAAACTGGCTGGGATCCGGGCGATCAAGATCGAAACGCTGACGCACGATTCGCTGCCGGCGAAAGGCCCGGCCCGCGGAAACGGGAACAAGCCTAACAGCATCATCACCGAAGCGAAACTGGCGATCGGTGAGCCGGGCGGCAAATCAGCCCGGGTTCAACTTCACAGCGCCGCAGCGGATTTTTCCCAAACCGGCTGGCCAGCCTCCGGCGCGATCGATGGCGACGCCAAAACAGGCTGGGCGATCAATCCGCAGTTTGGAAAGGATCACTGGATCATTCTGCAGACAGGCGAGGGCGAACGCGGGATCGGCAAAGAGGGCATCGAAAACGAGCTGACCCTGACGCTGGATCAGAATTACGGCGGCGAACGCGTGATTGGGCGGCTGCGGATTTCGGTGACGACGGATGAGCCGGGAGCTGAGGCGCTCGATACGGACTTGATGAAAATCCTTTCCAAGAACGAAGGGAAACGGAGCAAAGCGGAGACGAAAAAACTGGATGATTATTTCGCGAAGGAAAATCCGGGGCTGAAAGTGATCGATCAGAAAACGAAGCAGGCCCAGGCGAAACTGAAAGCCGTCACGCCCGATTCCACGCTCGTGATGATCGAGATGGAAGAGCCCCGCGAGACCTTCGTGATGAAGCGGGGAAATTACCTCGATACCGCCGAGAAGGTCGAAGCGCGACCGCCTGAGATTTTGCATCCGATCGATCCAAACCTCCCGGCGAACCGGTTGGGATTCGCGAAATGGCTGATGGATGCAGACAACCCGCTGGTCGCCCGGGTCACCGTGAATCGCTGGTGGTCGCAGATTTTCGGACTGGGAATCGTGCGGACAGTGGAAGATTTCGGTGTGCAGGCCGAACCGCCGACTCACCCGGAATTGCTCGATTGGCTTGCCGTTGAATTCGTCGAAAGCGGCTGGGATATGAAACACATCCTGAAAACGATCGTGATGTCTGAAACTTACCGGCAATCTTCGCGGGTGACGGACGAGATGCTTGAGATCGATCCGGAAAATCGCCTGCTGGCCCGCGGATCGCGATTCCGGATGAGCGCGGAAATGATTCGGGACAATATTCTGACCGTGAGTGGACTGCTTTCCACGAAAATGCATGGCCCGCCGATCATGCCCTACCAGCCGGCCGGAATGTGGCGTCAGGTTGGCCGGAACGAGCCAAAATGGATCGAAGCGAAAAACGAAAACCGCTGGCGACGGGGTATTTACGTGATTTGGCGCCGCGCCGCGCCGTATCCGAGTTTCGTGAATTTCGATGGTCCGGACCGCAGTGCCTGCGTCGTGCAGCGTCCGCGGACCAACACGCCGCTGCAGGCATTGACCCTGCTGAACGACCCCGTGTACACCGAGGCAGCCCTGGCCCTGGCTGACCGGGTATTGACTGAGAAAGCCGATGCGAAAATCGAGGATCAGATTGGGCATGCCTTCGAGCTTGTTTTCAACCGGGAACCGGTCAGCGGTGAGCGGGAGCACCTGAAACAAGTGTTTGAGTCGCGTCTGGCGAAAATCGGAGGCGACGCGAAGACGGCGGACGAATTGATTCGCGGAGCCAGCAGCGTGTATCAGCCGAAATCAGACCCCAAATGGAAACGGGAACTGGCGGCGTGGTATTTTGTCGCAAATATCCTGCTGAATCTCGACGAAGTCGTCACGAAGGGGTAAGAAAGGCGAAACGAACCAACAGGGTTGGTTCGAAGAACACACCTTGTTGATTCGAATTATGGATCAGGATCCTGCGACAGCGCTTCAAAGATTCTGTCTGACGATCGCCTACGATGGTCGCAGTTTTGAAGGATGGCAGAGTCAGCCCGGTGGAAACACGATTCAGGACCGGCTGGAAGCCGCCATTCAATCGATTTGTCCCGAGATTGATACAGTCCAGGGATCCGGGAGGACGGATGCGGGGGTTTCAGCAGATGGACAAGTCGCTCACTTCGATGCACCGGCAAACTGGTCGATGACGGCGGAACATTGGCAAAGAGCGATTAACACCCAACTTCCCCCGACGATCCGGATTATGAAAACGCAGGAGGTTTCGGGCGGGTTTCATGCGCGTTTCAGCCCGGAATCCAAAACATACTGCTATGAAATCTGGACCGGCCCCGTTCTTCCTCCAACGCTTGCCGGGCTTGCCTGGCACCGTCCCAGCATCGGAGATTTACAAGCGTTTCAGGAGTCGATTTCCTCTTTCGAAGGAACTCATGACTTTCGCGCCTTCGCCGCAACCCGGAAAGACGGGAAGGATGATCGCCGAAACACGGTCCGGACGATTTCGGAGGCAACAGTTGAAAAGGAGGGCGATTTGCTTTCGATTTCGGTTACGGGAAATGGTTTTCTCTACAAAATGGTCCGATTCCTGGTGGGTTCAGCCGCGGAGGTTGCCCGCGGCAAGTTGAGACGAGAGAGAATTGAGGATCTGCTCAAATCCGGTGGGGAAACGGGGAAAGCCCCGTTTTGTGCGCCTTCGGAGGGATTGAGACTTGTAAAAGTCCGTTATCCGGATTTGAATGGAGGTTCGTAACCTCCACCGCCATGGCATTGTTTTTTAAGTCCAAGGCTACCCGGGAAAACCGAATCGAGAATTCGGGCCGGTGGCCAATTCGGTTGACCAATTTTTTCCTGGTCGATGATTACGAGTTTCCACCCAGCCAATACCCGGAAATTTTTTTCGTAAAGGAGGGGACCTTCCTCCACGAAACGGATACGGGAAATCAGGCGCTCCGACGAGGGGCGATCGTGATCAACCATCCCAGTAACCGGCACACGATCAAACAACCGGAAGAAGTGTTGCTGGTGCGAATTCGTTTCCTACCAGAGTGGTTGGCAAAGGACTATTCGACCGTGATCGATTCTCCGGATGTTTTGAGCCTTTTCTTCGACCAAAGTTGGTTTCATTACCCGACCGATTCGACCCTGCATGTCATGTCGATGCGGGACGAGCAAGTGGAGTACGTCGAAAACGAGATTGCGCTGCTGCAGGAAGTTTTGCGGGCCGGCAGACACCTTGAGCCGATTGCCCGGATCGGGCTGCTGAAATTGATGCTGATCCTCGGGGACGAGTATCATTACTACTGGCGGGGCGACAATCGGATGGAATTACGGCCGGAAGTCCGGACGGCGCTCGATTTTATTGAGCGGAATGTCACTTCCGGGGAGAATTTGAAGCTCAAGGATCTCGAACCGGCGACAGATATGACCCAGGATCATTTGGGTCGTGTGTTCCGGAAAGCGACCGGTGTGACGCTGGTCGATTACGCGCAGCGGAGGAGGATTCACCATGCGGCATACCGTCTCCTCACGACCACGGAAACTGCGAAGGATATTTCAGAGCAGCTCGGATTTACCGATTCCGCCCATTTTTCGAAGAGCTTTCAGAAATACTTCAATCTTTCCCCCAACGTCTATCGCCAGAAATACGGGTCGACGGCAGAATCGGACTGATTGAATGCGGAAATTTCCGATCCAACAGGGTTCATTCGGCAATCAGACCCAATTCATTCGTTTTGCCTCCTCCTGATTTCTTTCGCAGGGCAGCGACGATGATTCCGCAGCCTCCAAGAATGAACAGGCCCGGGAACCAAATCGAGTACAACGAGCCTTTCGAATCCGGTTCGAGAACTGATTCGGCGGGATTTTCCGGATTGACGAGGCAATGGCTCGAAGTGTCGGCCGGATAGAGGGCCTGTTTTCGCTGAACCTTTTTTAAACTGGCGCTCTCAACTGGAAGCCGGCGAACTCGTGTGCCAGTGAAGGATCTTCCTTCGAAAGTGTATTGGTATTCGAGATCGAGACGGAATTTGGTGGAGTAGTGCTGGGTCAGCTGTGATTCATCAATGGTGGAGGAAACGATCTCACAGGGAGTCTTGATCCAGGAATCCGTCAGGGTTGCTTTTTTGTAGGCGGCCCACAGATACCAGACGAAAAGCGAGCCCATGAGAATCAGGGTGATTCCGAGGGCAACGCCCCAAAGTTTGCCGGCGAGGTTGGGTGATTGGGATCGAGTGCTCAAAAAACCTGTGGATTAATCTCAGTTCGAAATCGCGAATTCAGCGAAGCAGTCTATGATACCACCATGAGTGAATTGTCTCTTCAAATTACGGAAGACATGAAAACAGCGATGCGGGAAAAAAATACCGTGGCGCTGGGAACCATCCGAATGTTGAAATCATCCATCAAAAATGCGGCGATTGAAAAAGGGGGGGCGAATGCGGAATTGGACGACGGGGAAGTGATTGTGGTGATTCGCAAGGAAGTGAAAAAGCGGCAGGATTCAATCGAACAATACGAATCTGCAGGCCGGGATGAATTGGCAGCAAAGGAAAAAGAGGAGATTGAGGTATTGAATCAGTATTTGCCTCAGCCGCTGGCGGAAGCGGAGATTTCGAAACTGGTTGATGAGGCAATCGCGGAAGTTGGTGCCACATCCCGGAAAGAAATGGGGCAGGTCATGAAAATGCTCAACGAAAAAGTCGCTGGCCGGGCGGATGGCAAGACTCTGTCGCAGGCCGTGATGGCAAAACTGAGCTGACTGGCAATCCGATGGCTGCATCTGCGATTCTCGTCGCTGCGGGAAGCAGCCGGCGGATGGGCTTTGACAAGCTGGGGGTCGAATTGGCGGGGAAACCGGTTCTGGCGTGGTCGATCGAAGCGTTTGAGTCGTGCCCGGATATTTCAGAGATCGTGGTGGTGGCTTCGGATGAGCGGTTCGGGGATTTGGAGAAGTGGCAGTCTTCCTTTGGGTGGAAGAAGGTCAGCAGGATCGTTAGTGGAGGAGCAGAGCGGCATCTATCTGTCTGGAACGGGCTGGAAGCGATTGATGCAGGATCGGAATTCGCGGCGGTCCACGATGGAGCGCGCCCGCTCATTCAACCGAAGGCGATATCACTTTGCCTTGAGTCGGCCGGGCAATTCGGGGCAGCTGTGTTGGGGCACCCGGTGACGGACACTTTGAAACGGGCGGATTCTAAAGGAGAGAAGGTCGAGAGCTCAGTTTCCCGCGAAAATTTGTGGGCCATGGAAACTCCCCAATGTTTTTCCGTCGAATTATTAAAGGAGGCCTACGGGAAAATCCTCTCGACCGGGGAAATCGTGACAGACGAGGTTTCAGCGCTTCAAAAGCTCGGCCGGGAAATTCGATTGATCGAAAACCCCGATCCAAACCCAAAGATTACGTTCCGGGGCGATTTGATCGTGGCCGGGGCGATTCTGGAAAACCGGGACTATTGATCTGCCGGAACGGTTTTCGGCGTTTCTGATGTGAGATCCGGCGTGGCCGGGCCCTTGTCTGATTTTGGAGGAGTTGCCGCGACGGACTTTTTGGCAGGCTCGAGAGCAATCCCGTTCATTTCCTGGACCTTCGCCATCAGAGTTTTGACTTCGGCCTCGGTGAAAGCCTTGGATTCAGGGACATCGAGCATGGTGTAAATTTCTTCCAAGCCAGTAGCGATTCGTTTCATGTGCTCCTTATCCTGAACGCGATCTTCCAATGTTTTGATCGATTCAACAAAGTACTCAGCGACGTCGGCCCGCGCGAGGACTCCTGCTTTTTTGGCGTCGAACGGATCGAGAGATGCCGCGCAACCGATTTCCAAAGCGCGCAACCAGCCACCGAGACTGATCAGGTGAGCTGCGTCGACATCCCGGATCAGAACCATTTCTTTTTCAACGTCCTTTTGTGTTTTTGCCAGTTCGGTTTTCAAACCGGACCAGTCACCCAGCGCTCCGTGCTCGAGAATGCTGTTCGTGTGTTCAGAAAGACGGGTTCCGGCTCCGAGAACTTTGGCATGCTTGAGGAGTGCCCGCCCAACCGGTTCGAGATCGAGGAGTTTTTCGGCTTCCACCGCGAGGAATCCGTCGGCGATCAGCCCGCCGAGCGCGAGGGCCAACTTTGAGCGGTCCTTGGGCGTGGTTTCCGGGACTTTCCGTTTCAATTGATCGTATGGAAGCGGTCGGAGGGAATTGAGATCCTCAAAAATCTTCCGAATGGAAGGGGTCGTGAAATCGTTGACGCCAAATTCTTCGCGGACGTGTTCATCCTCCAGAAGGTCCTCCGGGATCTCCTGCGCGAAAACAACCAGCCCTGTCACCACGGGCAGGAAAATTGCCAGAGCGAAAATCCGGAAAGCACGGAAGATGGAGAGATACGGAACCATTTGACCCGTCTATAC